>JALOBQ010000101.1 GCA_023228185.1 Candidatus Omnitrophota bacterium | reverse complement strand
AAAAAAGAGTAAAAGATTGATGGGAATAGTTTCACGCGGCGGAGCGATCATTGCCAGCTGGATGAAACTGCATAAAAAAGAAAATCCTTTTTACAGTGAATTTGACGCGATACTTGATATTGCTTATAAATACGATGTTACTTTAAGTTTGGGTGATGGTTTAAGGCCAGGCAGTATAGTTGATGCTACGGATGCCGCCCAGATCGCTGAGTTAAAGATACTTGGGCAATTAGCACGCAGGGCGTATAAGCGCAATGTGCAGGTAATTATTGAAGGCCCGGGGCATGTTCCCTTAAATGAAGTTAAAAAGAATGTTGATTTAGAAAAGAAGTATTGCCATGGCGCGCCCTTTTACGTGTTGGGTCCGTTGGTCACTGATGTTGCCGCCGGATACGACCATATCAGTTCGGCAATCGGCGGGGCAATCGCAGTGGCGGCAGGCGTTGATTTTCTCTGTTACCTGACTCCGGCTGAACATTTAAGGCATCCGACGGCAGAAGATGTTAAGGAGGGCGTAATCGCCGCCCGCATCGCCGCTCACGCCGGTGACCTTGTTAAACAGCGTGATAAAGCGATCGTCTGGGATAGATCGATCAGCAAAGCGCGCCAGAAGCGCGATTGGAAAGAGCAGATCCGTTTATCCATTGATCCGCAAAAAGCAAAAGCTTATAGATTATCCAGCAAACCGAAGTTATCCGACGTATGCACGATGTGCGGTAAGTATTGTTCTATGAAATTGATGGAAGATTGCGCTAAATAAGGCAGGATTTTGGCTGATTATGCGAGAGTAGTTCAGTGGTAGAACACCAGCTTCCCAAGCTGGATATGGGGGTTCGATTCCCCTCTCTCGCTTAGAAAATGAAAAAAATGTATTCATTTAGGAAGAAAATTATTTTAGTTATTTTTATTCTCGGCTTATCCGGCTGCGTAAGCGCTCCTGAATACAAAAGGCCGGCTGCTCCGGTATTAGCGAATATGCCCGGCATCTATCATCGCGTGGAAGCCGGACAGACGCTTTGGAGGATCGCCCGGATATACAATATTGACCTTGATGAAATACTGCGGGTTAATCCTAATTTAGAATCTTCTAAAATTGAGATCGGCCAGTCGATTTTTATACCCAACCGCCGCAGTAAAGTGGAATTTTCCGCTAGTTACGCTAATGATGATTTTATCTGGCCGTTAAAGGGCAGGGTAATCGCTAATTTTGGCAATAATTACCGTAATTTTATGAATAAAGGCCTGAATATCCAGCCGTATTCTAAAACTGATGTGGTTGCCTCGCGCAGCGGAAAAGTAGTTTTTTACGCCAGTAATTTCGGTAATTATGGTAAAATATTGATTATTGACCATGGTGACGGGTTACGCACTATTTACGCCCGCAACGCCGAGGTTTATGTTGGTATCGGAGAAACCGTGAAACAGGGAGCTTTGATTGCCCGCGCAGGATGCGCCGGCAGGGACAAGGCAGCGTATTTACATTTTGAGATCCGCAAAGGGACTACCCCGCAGAATCCATTATTTTATTTGCCATGATTAAAGAAAAATTTTTCGGCCGTTCAAACTACCTGGAAATATTGCAAAAACGCGTCAGCGCCCTTAAGGACGGTTACCGGCAGAATATCGCTATTGTCGGCGAGGAAAATGTCGGCAAGAGCGGCATAATCTTTAAGTTTTTGGATAAATTCTACGATAATCGGATCATCACGGTGTATCTGGAAGTCCGCCATGAGACGCTGGATGATTTCGCTAAACGTTTTATCGGTGTGCTGCTTTATAATTTCCTTTCTAATAGCGGTATTTTGCTTAAAGAAGACTTGAATTTTTTGATTGCCAGGTCAAAGTCGTATATTCCTAAAACTATTGATAAGGTTAATGAAATACTGGCCGCGTTAGCGAAGAGAAAAAGAAATAATATTTTAAGCGAAGTATTCAATCTCACCGAGATCATTCATCAGGAGACCGGAAAATCCGCGGTTTTAATTTTAGATGAGTTCCATAATTTGGAAAATTTAGGGGTGAGCAATATTTATCGCGAATGGTCAAAGCTGCTCATCTTGCAGAAAAATACTCTTTATGTGATTATCAGCTCAATGGTTTTTAAAACTCAGCTGATCCTTTCTAAACAATTGTCGTTGCTTTTTGGTAATTTTGAAGTGATCAAGGTCGAGCCATTCGACACGCACACAAGCGAAAGGTATTTAGAACATAAATTAAGCGGCCAGCCGCTTGAGCCGGGGTTAGAGAATTTTATTATTAATTTTACCGGCGGGTATCCTTTATACCTGGAGTTGATTTGTGAGGCTTTAAATAAAACGCGCCTTGGCGCGCTGGCGGATATCTTAGAAGGTATGCTTTTTGATTCTACCGGCATCCTGAATATAAAATTTTCCAATTACCTGAAACGCTTTTCCGATAACGCTCATAGCGGCGATTACCAAGCGATACTTTATTTGATCTCAAGCGGCCGTAACCGCATTAAAGAGATTGCCCATATTTTGCATAAACAAAAAAAAGAACTTTCTTGCCGGGTTAATCATCTTCTGGAATTAGACGCGATTACCCGCAGTGGGGATTTTTTAAAGATTTCCGACAGGCTTTTTGCTTATTGGTTGAATTTTGTTTATCAGGGGAAACTTTGCTCAATGACCTTTGACGCGAAATTCCAGAAAGCTAAATTCCGCGACAGCATCGAAGAGATGATCCAGGAGTTCTTGCTGCAGGCTAAGAAACCGCTCACCAACCGCGTTTCCGAATTAATGCAATTGTTCGAAGACGACTTGATGCAGATTGAAAGAAAAAAGATCCGCCTGCCGCCTTTCCGGGAGATCAAGCCGTTGTTATTCAACCACCTTACTTTGAAAGACGGTTTATTAGGCCGTTCCAGCGACTCGCTTTGGATTATGGCGATCAAAACTGAAGCGCTTACTGAGCAGGATATTACGGATTTTGCCAAAGAATGCAAGAAATACCACCATAAATCCCAGCGTAAGATTATGGTTACGCTTAAAGAAATCGACGCTAACGCCAGGTTAAGAGCTTTAAATGAAAAGATCTTGGCCTGGGATTTAAATAGTTTAAACCAGATTATGGACTTGTTTTCTAAGCCAAGAATTATCGCATGATTATCGGAGTAATTTCAGATACGCATATTCCCGATGCCGCCAGCCAAATACCGGAAGCCATCCTTAAGGCTTTCAGGCACGTGGATATGATTGCACACGCCGGTGATTTAATAAATTTAGAAGCTGTTGAGCAGTTAAAGAAAGTTTGTCCTAAAGTCATCGCGGTAGCCGGTAATATGGATAAACAGGATGTCTGTTCGGTATATCCGGCAAAACAGATATTTCAAGTCGGTGTTTTTAAAATTGGGCTAATGCATGGATGCGGCGCTCCGGCAAACTTAATTAATGTTTTGCAGGACGCTTTTAAATTTGACGCGCCGGATTTGATCATTTTCGGGCATTCTCATCGGCCTTTTAACGAGCGTGTCGGCGGCATACTTTTCTTTAACCCCGGCAGCGCCACGGATAAAATTACGGCTGAATATAATTCTTACGGGTTAATTGAAATAACCGATCAGATAAAGGCGCAGGTAATCAGGATATAAAATGGATAAACTTTGGGCTCCCTGGAGGTATCAATACGTCAGTGCGTCAAAAAAGAAGCAGGGTTGTATTTTTTGCCAGGCTTATTCGCAAAAGAATTCCGCAGAG
>JALOBQ010000100.1 GCA_023228185.1 Candidatus Omnitrophota bacterium | reverse complement strand
CCTGCCGGTTTCCGTGCCTGTCTGGTTAAAAGACGTATGCACCCTGCCGCTTGAACTATCTACTAATAAAGGCAACGCGTCGATATAAGTGGATTTTAATTTGGTCAACTGACGGTATTCCAATAATAAAACCGGCAAGGCGTGCATCTTAGAGAGCTGGCGCAATACATCTTCATTAGTTGACGGCCCGGTTTTTGTTTTTTTAAGAACAGGCAGTTTCAGCCGCTCAAAAAGCACCTCTCCCAGCTGTTTAGGAGAATTGATGTTAAATTGGGTGCCGCTTAGATCATAAATCTGGGCAATCAATTCAACTAACCTGGAGGCGATCTGATCAGAAAACTGTTTTAATAATTTAACATCTATTTTAATGCCCGCTTCTTCCATTAAAGCAAGCACTCCGCACAAAGGCATCTCAAGGCCGGAAAATAACTCAAACAAACCTTTGCTTTTAAGTTGAGCTTCCAATAGCGGCTTTAATTTACTGATCAGTTCCGCGCAAGCCTCAGGAGAACTGTCTTCAGGGCTTAGTTGGCCTTGCAAATAATCAAAAGACAGGTCTTCCAATTGATAGCCGGTTTTAGAAGGATTTAACAAATATGCTGCCAGCATTGTGTCAAAATACAACCCCTCTAAAAGTAAACCATCTTTTGCCAAAGTAACCTTGATTTTTTTTAGGTCATGGCCGATTTTTTTGATCTTGGCATCGGCAAGCAATGCTTTAAGCGAACTATCCTGGACGTCGAATTTGCAAAATTTCTCATCGGCGCAGATAATTAAAGATTTTTGATCACTGCCGCAGATAATTACTTCTCCACATCTTGCGCAGATAGCTTTTATTTCTTTAGCCGGACAAGCGCTGGCAACGCTTGCGCAGCTAACGCTGTTTTGCGCAAACAGCGATTTTAAAAAACTTTTAAACTCAAGCCTTTTGAATAAAACAGCTAATTTATCAATATCCGGATCGCGTTTACGCAATTGTTTAAGGTCGAAATCCATCTTTAGATCAACACCCAGATCGATCAATTCCTTATTCAGTTTGATCTTATCGATATCCCGCACGATCGCCTGTTTAAGTTTTTCCGGTGTGATCTTATCGATCTGGCGCAACAATTTATCAAGAGAGCCGAATTCCAGAATTAATTTTACCGCGGTCTTCGGGCCGATGCCGCTAACCCCGGGGATATTATCGGCGCTATCGCCCATCAAAGCTATGAGATCGGAAATCTGTTCAGGCTTAACGCCAAAAAATTCTTCTACTGCTGGCGCGTCGATCATCACTCCGCCGTCTTTATAAGGATTAAAGATGCTGATTTGTTTATCCACCAGCTGCAGCATATCTTTGTCAGAACTGATGATCACTACTTTAAATTTATCTAAAGCGGCTTTTTTGGCAAAATAAGCGATAATGTCGTCAGCCTCAAAACCCTCCTTCTCTAACACGCTAACTCCATAAGCGCCAAGCAATTCCTTGATCAGCATGATCTGATTACCTAATCCCTCAGGCATCGGCGGCCTTTGCATCTTATATTCAGCGAATTTCTTCGAGCGGAAAGTATCCCGCGAAACATCAAAACAAGCCGCGATATAATCAGGTTGATTTTTCTTGATTATTTTATTGAAAATATTCAAGAAGCCGTAAACCGCGTTTGTCGGCTCGCCAGAACTCGTCGAAAGCTGTTTCAAAGCGTAAAATGCCCGATAACAAAGAGCGGTGGCATCAATTAAATATAACGTTTCGCTAGGCATTAATCTAATATTTGGAATTCAATGTGTGGAGAGATTGTTTTGATAAACTAAATGGCCAGCGCCCTAGTTTGAACCTTCTCAATAAACTTTTCGATCTCCGAATTATCCGGATCTAAATATTGCGCGTCCAGCGCTTCTTTGATTGCCCTGGCTAAATCGCCGGCTTTAAAACTATTTTTGGCTTTCTGAAAATAATCCTTCGCTAAAGCCAAATCATCTTTTCCTAATTCTTCTTTATATTCGGACATATCCTTCATCAACGCCAAGACATTCTGTTCTTTGGCTTCTTGCAAAGGTTCGTCAGAGGTAGTCATTTTAATATCTTTCAGGCGGGCAATGGCTTTTTGCGTCCAAAAATCGTTTAATTCGCCAAGTTCAGAACGTTTTTGCCAACAAGCAGCGGCATTAACCAGATCCCTTTTGTTTTCATATAATAACGCCAGGTTAGTATAGGCATCTTTACATAAAGGGTCGGCTTTGATTGCCCGGTAATAAGATTCCAACGCCCGGTCAGTTTCGCCCTGCACCTCAAAAATAATCCCCATATCATTATAGACATCAGCGTAATCAGGATCCATATAAACGGCTTTTTGATATAAGCTTAAAGCCATTTCATAATTACCCATCCGCTGCGCCTCAAGGCCGCCGGCGCGGTAATCTTTAGCCTGCTTCTGGATTTCCTCCAGGTCGTCGGAAGCGCCGGAGACAGCCGCTCCTTCCAGTTGGGCGGCAAAAACAGAAAAACCACTGGCTAAAATAATTATTGCTGTGCCTATTAGAAACTTAAGGTAGGATTTAACTCTCATTTGTCTTTTTTAATTATATCTATTAACCGGGCCGGCGTCAAGAAAAAAATTAGAACATCTGCTGCATTTCTAAAGCCGGATGTTTTACCTTTTGCAGGAAAATAAGCAGCTCTTCACTGGTTGTGGCAATTGTTTGATCAGCGATTTTATCCAGCAAATCCGGCTCGCCAATTTCTTCACAGCGTTTTTTTAATTTTTCGGCCAAGATCTGCTTTAATTCGCTAGGCATCCAAACCAGCCTTTTTAAACCGCCTTCAGCGGAAATAAATTTTTTACTTAATAAATAAAGCTTGCTTACGCCTAAAAAACCCGGAGTCTGCACTCCCCCGCCTACTGAACCGGCCAAAGTGGTAAAACTCATCCCGCTGGGAGTAATTCCGGAATAATCGCGGTGCACAACCATTACGCCGTTAGTTTCCGGAATAACCGCCACCACGCACTCAAAACAACCGCAGGATGACTGCGGAGCATCCATTAAAGAATAGATACTTACTTTCTCAACGGTTTTATTAGACTTTTGATTTACGAAATTATTAACATTATCCCACTGGCCTAAACGGGGATCAATCAAATTGCCCTTTATAATTGGTTGATTCGGGCCTGTAGGCGTAATTTCAAAAGAAGCTTTTGCGTCAAGCCAGGAGTAAGCACCACATAAACCTGAACGTTCCGGCGTTACAACGCAAACGTGGTTCGGCGCGAATGACTGGCACAATAAACAGGAAAAAAACGTATCCACACTTTCATCAGCCATGCCGGCAATACGCTGATCGCGCTGATCAAATATTTTTCTGGCTTCTAAAGCAAGCGCCTGCACGTCAGCCTGGCGCGTATAAAGCTTAACCTGCACTTTATCGACAATCGCGCTATACTCCTGATGCAGCATCGCGTGTATTATTACTCCCAAATGCTTAAGCCGAAAACCTTTCGCGAAAGCATCGCGGCTTATCCTGATCCAATCCATATCCCGCTGGCCGATATGCATAATACCGAAAGCATAATTAAGAAAACGGTGGATCTGGCGTTCTAATATCGGCTCAAAATCTTTCTGCATTTTCCTGCCAAAAACATCCACAATAATGGCTAACGGCAAATTCTCGCATCCTTCGGCAAGCTCGTGGATATCCGGCCCATAAAGCTCCACTTGGCCATCAATCAGATCAGGTTCATCTTTAGCGCTTAAAAATTCTAACGCCAGGCTTGCTTTGCCGCCAAACTCAATAGCCATTTGATC
>JALOBQ010000099.1 GCA_023228185.1 Candidatus Omnitrophota bacterium | reverse complement strand
ATATTGCGCGGATATTGAATTTTCTCCTGAAGATGCCACGCGTTCGGAAAGAGATTTTATTTACCGGGTGATTGAAACGGTTATTAACCAGGGGGTCAGGACGATTAATATACCGGATACCGTAGGTTACAGCTATCCCCAGGAAATCTATTCTTTAATTACCGATATCGGTAATAACGTCCCGAATATTAATAAAGCGGTGATTGCCATCCACTGCCATGATGATTTAGGGTTATCTACGGCTAACTCTCTATCCGCTATAATGGCAGGAGCCCGCCAGGTGCATTGCACAATTAACGGCATCGGCGAACGCGCGGGAAACGCCTCATTGGAAGAGATTGTTATGGCGTTAAAAACACGTAAAGATGTGTTTGGCGATTATTACACGCAGATAAATACTAAAGAAATTTACCGCACGTCGCGGCTGGTAAGCAGTTTGACGGATTTTGCCGTCCCCCCGAATAAAGCGATTGTCGGCAGTAACGCTTTCCGCCACGAATCAGGAATACACCAGGACGCGATATTAAAGAAACGCAACACTTATGAAATTATGGACCCCCATGATGTGGGCATATCCAACAGCCAGCTGGTTTTGGGTAAACATTCCGGCAGGCATGCTTTTAGCGACAGAATTAAGGCAATGGGTTTTAAGCTTGATGAAAAACAACTTAACCAGGCTTTTACGCGTTTCAAAGATATGGCGGATAAGAAAAAAGACATTTATGACGATGACTTAAGGATTATCGTGCAGGATGAGATCAGGGTGGAAAAACCTGTTTGGAAATTAGGCAGTTTTGAAGTTATTTCCGGCACAATGAATAAGCCCAGCGCGGTAGTGATTTTAAGCAAAAAAGGCAAACTCTTGCCATTTGGCAAATCAAACGGCGACGGCCCGATCGACGCCTGTTTTAAGGCGATTGACAAAATCGTCGGATTAAAAGCCAAGCTGGAAGATTTTCGCCTGGAAGCGGTTACTCCCGGAAAAGACGCTTTAGGCCACGTGAATTTAAAATTATTGGTTAAAAAAGTCACTTACTCTGGCAGCGGCTCAAGCACGGATATCATTGAAGCGGCAGTCAGAGCTTACATTGACGCGGTAAATAAAATAGAGAGTAAATGACCTTACCCAGAAAAGCCTACGGTTTAATCGGATATCCGGTTAAACACAGTCTTTCTCCCTGTATGCAGAATGCCGGATTACGCGCTCTTGGCTTAAAAGCTAAATACAGTTTGTTTGAAGTTACTGCCCAGCAGCTTCCTGAATTTTTCCGTAGTATAAAGAAAAATAAACTTTGTGGTTTTAATGTAACAATTCCCTATAAAGAAAAAGCGCTTGCCTATTTGAATAGTATATCCTTGGCGGCCAGCCAAATCGGCGCGGTTAACACAGTTGTCGTCGGAGCGAAAGGATTGCTGAAAGGTTTCAACACTGATTATCAGGGGTTTATGCAGCATCTAAAAGTATTAAAAGTAAAACCCCGAAAAGTAGCTTTAATCGGCGCTGGCGGAGGAGCTAAAGCGGTATGCTTTGCGTTAGGCAAGCTGCGGGCTGAAGAGGTCTGTATATATGATATTGATAAGTTTCGCGCCTTAAGTTTAGTGGCAAAGTTTAAAGATGTTTTTCCTGAATGTAAATTCTCCGTGGTTTTAAGCGTTGAGGATATGGATATTGCTTCCAAAGACCTGTTGGTTAACGCTTCGCCGATAGGTATGCGTAAAGATGACCCCTGCCTTTTGAAGCTTAGCCAATTGCATAAGAATTTATTTGTTTACGATTTAGTTTATAACCCTTGCGAGACAAAATTGCTTAATCTGGCAAAAATCGCCCAAATCCAATACGCTAATGGTTTGGGTATGCTTTTATACCAAGGGGCTTTATCTTTAAGGCACTTTACGAATAGATTGCCGCCCATAGAGGTGATGCAAAAAGCGTTGGAGAAAGGAGCAAGGAAGTTATGATCGCCAATATTTTTGTTTTTATTTTTGGTTCCCTGGTAGGTAGTTTTTTGAACGTTTGTATTCACAGGATGCCTAAAAATGAATCTATTGTCTGGCCTCGTTCGCATTGCCCTAAATGCTCAAAAAGGATACTCGGGATAGATAATATTCCCCTTTTGAGTTTTATTTTATTAAGGGGCAAGTGCCGTTTTTGCAAAGAAAAGATCTCTTGGCGTTATCCTTTAGTAGAATTACTTACTGCTTTAATTTCATTGGTTTTATTTATGCGTTACGGGCTGACTTATGATTTTTTGGTTTATATGGTTTTAGCCTGGGCGTTAATTATCGCTACCTTTGTGGATATTGCGCATCGGATTATTCCTGATGAAGTATCTATCGGCGGATTGATTCTCGGATTTATTTTACTTTCCGTAAAAGGGGTGGATTTTAATCCTTTAAGGTTTAATTTCCGGTTTTCCTTGGAATCTTTATTGGGAATAATCATCGGCGCAGGCGTGATTTTTCTTACCGGAAAACTATTTGATTTAGTGTATTTTAAGATGCTTAAAAAACCGCCCATAGACGGAGAATCTGAATCAATGGGTGGAGGGGACGTGAAATTGTTAGGAATGATCGGCGCCTTCGTTGGATGGAAATTGGCTCTGCTTACTTTTTTCATCGCTCCTTTTTTAGGCGTGGTTATTGGTGTGATCAACCTGCTGGTAAAAAAAGAGCACACAATTCCTTATGGGCCGTTTTTGTCCTTTGCGGCGTTAATCGCTTTGTTTTTTGGAAGCCAGATTACTAAAATATTTTTTCCATTGTGTTAAATCTCACTAATTTACTTTCTAAAGAACAATGGCAGCGTGTCAGCACGCATAAGCGTAGCGGCGCGCTGGTGCCGTTGTTTTCGGTGTATTCCAAAAAGAGTTTAGGCATCGGCGATTCCGCTGATCTAAAACTCGTCGTCGATTGGGCAAAACTTACCGGTAATTCTATCCTGCAGTTACTGCCCTTAAATGAATTAGGAGGTTTTAATTGCCCGTATGATTCTGTTAGTTCATTCGCGCTTGAGCCGGCATATCTTTGTTTAAGAGATATTCCGGGATTTAGACCTGAAGCTTTGTGCGCTTGCCCTAATGGCGGAGAATTTGTTGATTACTCTATTAAAAAAGAAAAACTGCGCCTGCTTTGGGAGATATTCCTGCCGCTTGATTTAAGCCAGGCAGATGATTTCGAGCAATTTCAAAAGGATAACGCCTATTGGTTAGTTGATTTTGCGCTTTTTAAGGTACTTAAGGATTTTTATCAGGGCAAGCCATGGTATGAATGGCCGAATGAATTTAAGAATCACTGCCGCCAGGCAATAGAAGATTTTCGTAATCAGCATATCGAGGCGTTTACTTTCCAGCTATGGTTGCAGTGGCTGCTTTTTAAACAGTTCCGCGCTGTTAAAGAGTATGCTTCGAAAAATGATATTTTATTAAAGGGCGACTTGCCGATCTTAGTTTCCCGCGATAGTGCCGATGTCTGGAGTCATCCCGGATTTTTTAAACTTGATTTTGCTAGTGGTGCGCCGCCGGATATGTATTGCGCTAAAGGGCAGCGTTGGGGAATGCCGACTTATAATTGGCAGAATATCCGCGTTGATGGCTATCGCTATATCAAAGAGAAGCTTAAATACGCAGAAAATTTTTATGATATTTTAAGGATTGACCATGTTGTGGGATTATTTCGTATCTGGAGTATCCCTTATGCTGATGCTTTAGAGAATCAGGGATTAAATGGCCAATTTGACCCTCAAGAAGAATACCTTTGGCAGGAGCATGGCCGCAATATCCTGGATATTCTAGTG
>JALOBQ010000098.1:2335-3797 GCA_023228185.1 Candidatus Omnitrophota bacterium | reverse complement strand
ATAGAAGATTCCAAAAGGCTTACCGCTGTATCCCGAGAAAAAGCGTTCTTTGAGATAAAACAAAAATCACAATTCGGCATCGGGATCGTGAATCACCGCGATATTGACCGCGAGAATATTCTTAACGCCACGCTTAAAGCGATGCAGAAAGCTGTCAGCCGGTTGTCGGTTAAATTAAGCGATAGCCAACGGGCGTCGGCTTTTGTGATTGTTGACGGTAATATGCGTTTGAAGTTTCCTTTACCCAGCCGCAGTATTGTTAAAGGGGACCTGAAATCAAAAAGTATTGCCGCCGCTTCTATTTTAGCTAAGGTTACCCGCGACAGGATCATGGAAAAGTTTGATAAAATATATCCCGGTTATGGTTTCAGTAAACATAAAGGTTACCCAACTTTAGAACACAGGCAGTTGATCAGGAAAAAAGGCCCTTCGCTTATTCATCGGAAGAGTTTTTTAAAGTGTGTTCAGTAAATGCTGATTTTGGCAAGGTTAATGAGCAACTTGCCGCGGAATTCTTAATTAAAAACGGCTATCAGATATTAAGGAAGAATTTCCGTTCTAAAAAGGGCGAAATAGATATTATTGCCAAAGATCAGGGCACGATTTGTTTCGTGGAAGTCAAGGCGAGAAAAAGCGCGGATTTCGGATTGCCCGAGGAAGCAGTAGGGTTGGTTAAACAGAAGAAGATTTCTTTGGCTGCGCTTTATTTTTTAAGCAGCCAGGGGTTGTTGGAAAAGAACGCGCGTTTTGACGTAATAAGTATTCTCTGGCAGGATGATCAACCAAAGTTTACTTTGTTTAAGGATGCTTTTGAATTCAAAGAAGGATTTTAATATGCAATATAAAACGAAAAGTTTGGAAAAATATATTTTTGACTTAAGCGCTAAAATTCCCGCGCCTGGCGGCGGGAGTGCCGCGGCACTTTGCGCGGCTATGGCTGCCGCGTTATTAAATATGACAATTCACTTTACGTTAGGTAAAGCAAAATACAGCCGTTATGAAAAAGAGCTGAAAAAAGTCCTGAATAAATCCGATAGAATAAAGAACGAATGTTTAAAATTGGTGGATTTGGATATTCTGGCATTTAAGAGCGGGGACGCGCGCAAGTCAATGGCTGTGCCGCTTTCTTTGGCGAGAACTTCTTTTGACGGCCTAAAACTGCTTTCAACTCTCAGCCGTAAAGTTAATAGAAATTTGATCAGTGACCTGGCCGTATCAGCGGAGTTTTTTGAAGCAGCTTTTAGCGCGGCTTTTGTCAATGTGCGGATTAATTTGCAACTGCTGAATAATGCAAAATTAACCTCTTCAATAGAAAATGAATTGGCAAAAAAATTAAAGGCCGCTGTTAAGATTAGGGCTGCGGTTGAGAAGGATGTGTGTAAAATAATTAAAAGTCAAAAATAGCATATAGTATATAGCATGCAGGGGCAACCAGAACCTAACACCTAGCACCTAACACCTA
>JALOBQ010000098.1:0-2325 GCA_023228185.1 Candidatus Omnitrophota bacterium | reverse complement strand
CATTTAAAAGGGAGTAAACAACGTGGCGCAATTATTAGAAGGCAAAAAAATTGCTGATAAGATTATCGCTGAGATTAAGGCACAGTTTATTGCTCTAAATCGCCAGCCAGTGCTTGCTTGTATTCTGGTCGGAGATAACGCCGGTGCTGAGGCTTATGTTAAGTCGCAGGCAAAAATCGCCGAAAGCTTAGGAGTAACTTACCAATTACATAAATTTGCCGCTCTGGTAAGTGAGGTGGAGTTGGGGGAATTTATCAAGCAGTTGAATTCCGAAAAAAGCGTCAACGGTATAATCCTGCAAATGCCGCTTCCGAAACATTTAGATTATGAAAAATTAGTCAGTCAGATCGAGCCGAAGAAAGACGTTGAGGGTTTACATCCGGAAAATATGGGTAAACTTATTTGCGGCAGCAGCAGCGGCCGCGTTGTTCCCTGCACGGCTAATGCCGTGATGGAACTGCTTAATTCCACGCAAGTTGATCTTCGCGGTTTAGAGGCGGTAATTGTCGGCCGTAGCAAAATCGTAGGTAAGCCGCTGGCGCTTTTATTGTTGGAAAAATCCGTCACGGTTACAGTTTGCCATTCCGCCACCAGTAAAGCCGGTAAACTTCAGGAGCATGTTAATCGGGCGCAGATCCTTATTGTGGCAACCGGGAAAGCGGAATTAATTAAAGGCTCTTGGATTAAAGAAGGCGCGATTGTTTTAGACGTAGGAATCAACCGCGTGGAAGGAAAGTTAATCGGAGACGTGGAGTTTAAGCCGGCAGAGGAGCGCGCTTCATTTATTACGCCTGTTCCCGGAGGAGTCGGCCCGTTAACCGTAGCGATGTTGATGCGTAATCTATTAGCCTGCGTTAAGGCGCAGCTTTAGGCTGTAGTTTTTTAATGAAAACCGTTATACTCCTGGTTATCTCAAACATCTTTATGACTTTTGCCTGGTATGGGCATTTAAAATATAAAAATTCACCGCTTTGGATTGTTATTCTGGCCAGTTGGGGAATCGCTTTTTTGGAATATTGTTTTCAGGTGCCGGCAAACCGCATCGGGCATTTCCGTTACAGCGGAGCGCAATTAAAAACAATTCAGGAAGTTATTACACTGGTTATTTTTGCTATTTTTTCGGTAGTTTATCTTAAAGAAGAGTTTAAATGGAATTACGCGGCAAGTTTTATCTGTATTATGGCTGCGGTATTCTTTATGTTTAGGAAATGGTAGCCGATATCAAAGGGAAGCGATGAATTTTAAAGAAAAAATAAAATCAGGGAAGTTTTTGCTCAGCGCTGAGATTGGCCCGCCCAAGGGCATAGAGACGGAGAAGCTTTTAGCCGAAGCCGCATTGATCAGTTCCCGTGTGGATGTGATCAATGTTACTGACCAGCAAAGCTCGGTAATGCGGCTGGGGTCTTTAGCGGTTTGCGCTCTGCTTAAACAAAAAGGTATCCAGCCAGTTTGCCAGTTGACTTGCCGCGACCGGAATCGGCTTGCTTTGCAATCGGATTTACTTTCCGCGGCAGCTTTAGGCATTGAGAATCTCTTGATCCTTACTGGCGACCATCCGTCTGCCGGCGACCATCCTGAAGCAAAACCGGTTTTTGACCTGGATTCCGTGCAACTTCTGCAAGTAGCCCGGCGCCTGGAATCCGGCGTGGATATGAATTCTAACAAATTAGAAGGAACTCCTCCGCGTTACTGTTTGGGCGCCGCGGTTAATCCTGGCGCAGACCCGATCGAATTACAAATTATGAAGATGGAAAAAAAGATCGCTGCCGGAGCTGAATTTTTTCAGACGCAGGCTGTTTACGACATAAAGGCTTTTGAAAATTTTGTTTCCAAGATCAAACATTTAAAAGTTCCGCTGATGGCGAGTATCGTATTATTGAAATCCGCGCAAATGGCCCGTTATATGAATGAGTTTGTCGCCGGAGTTTCTGTGCCGGATGATTTGATTAAAGAGATGGAAGGCGCGCGAGATAAAGCCCAAACCTCTATTGCTATAGCCAGCCGTTTGATCAACCAGCTTAAACCGATCTGCCAAGGAATCCATATTATGCCGATTGGTTGGGGCAAGTATATTCCGGATGTTTTGGATGCCGCAGGATTATAGAAGTTTAAGTGTTGATGATCAATTTCAGCAATATTTTCCATATTGATTTCTCAAAAGGATTAAATGCCTAAATTTGTGATTATCGGGGCATCTGGCTCCGGTTATCAGGTAGCAGCTAAACTAAGAGAACTTGACCAACAAGCCGAAATCACTCTGATCAGCGAAGAGGATTTTTTTCCTTACCGGCGCGATAAGTTGATTGATTTTCTTAACGGTAGTTT
>JALOBQ010000097.1 GCA_023228185.1 Candidatus Omnitrophota bacterium | reverse complement strand
GTTGTGATCCTGGCGCCAGACATGCGAAGTAAGCAAATAATTAAGCGAGGCAATCGGCCTGCGCCAGGGCACTTTTATGGCAGTCTTCAGCCATTTGGCGTGCTGGTTAAACATCGAATCAACAATGTGAATGAACGCTTCATAGCAAGAGAACAACCCGTGCCTGCCTGTTAAAAGATAACCTTCCAGCCAACCCTGGCATAAATGCTCGCTTAAAATTTCCATTACCCTGCCGTCAACGCTTAAACGGTCATCCTCCGGAAGAATTTTTGCCATCCAGGCGCGGTTCGTAACATCGAGGATCGCGCCTAACCGGTTGGAAGTTGTCTCATCAGGCCCGAAAACGCGGAAATTCTTTGTTTTGTTATTTATTTTCATTACATCGCGCAATAAATAACCCATTACGCGCGTCGGCTCTGATTCAATCACGCCGGGTTTATCCACTTTAACAGCGTACTTACGAAAATCCGGTAGTTTTAAATCATGCAAAAGCAAACCGCCGTTAGCATGCGCGTTATCGCTCATGCGTAGTTTGCCTTTAGGAGCAAGTTCGGCCAGATCGGCGCGCAGACTGCCGCAAGAATCAAATAATTCTTCCGGTTTATAACTTTGCATCCAATCTTTAAGCGCCTGAATATGTTCCGGTTTTTGGGCCATCTCGGAAAAAGGCACCTGATGCGAACGCCAATACCCTTCTGTCTTTAAACCGTCGATACTTTTCGGCCCGGTCCATCCTTTTGGCGTGCGTAAAATAATCATCGGCCAACGCGGGCGTGATACTTTTTTGTTTGCGCGGGCTTTTTTCTGGATCGTTTTGATTTCCTTTATCACAATATCTAAAGTTTCTGCCATTAGCTGATGCATTTTAAAAGGCTCGGAACCTTCGACAAAATACGGTTTATATCCATAACCAATCATTAATTGCTCAAGTTCGTTTTTATCTATCCGCGCAAGGATGGTAGGATTAGAAATTTTGTATCCGTTAAGATGTAGAATCGGCAGTACAGCGCCGTCAGTAACAGGGTTGAGGAATTTATTGGAGTGCCAAGCAGCAGCCAATGGCCCGGTTTCCGCTTCTCCGTCGCCAACTACGCAAGAAACAATGAGATCCGGATTATCAAAAGCCGCGCCATAAGCGTGCGCGATAGAATACCCCAGCTCGCCGCCTTCATGGATAGAGCCGGGAGTTTCGCAACTAACGTGGCTGGGAATTCCGCCGGGAAAAGAAAATTGCTTAAAAAGTTTTTTCATTCCTTCGGCGTCCTGCGAAATAGCCGGATAATACTGGCTATAGGTGCCTTCCAGATACGCGTTAGCCACTAATGCCGGGCCGCCGTGGCCGGGGCCGGTGATATAGATCATTTTCAAATCATATTTTTGGATTAAACGGTTAAGATGCAGATAAATAAAATTTAAACCCGGGGTCGTGCCCCAATGGCCCAATAGCCGGGGCTTGATATGTTTTAAAACCAGCGGCTCTTTAAGCAAAGGGTTGTCTAAAAGATAGATTTGCCCTACGGAAAGATAATTTGCCGCCCGCCAATAGGCGTGCATTTTGTTTACTTCTTTGGCAGAGAGAACGCAGGATTTTTTACTGCTCATAAATTACTCCTTGAGTTTAACCTGACCCGCGATTTAGGTCGGACAAACGGATAATCTTTAAACCGCTTAAACCATCGTCATAATAAGTGATTGTAACCGGGTCTCCCTGTTGAATATCAGAAAACGAAATAGACGTAGTGCCCCTAAAGATCTGGGAATCGCTGGTTTTTTTAAGGATGATCTCGTCGGAATTGCCGGAATAAGGATTAAAATAATGCACAGAGACACTTGAACTTACCCAGTCTACGTCGGAGATACTGCCGGAAATAGTTTGATCTGCCGCCAAAACAGGCGCCTGGAAACCCGCGCAAAAAATCAGAACAAATAAAATTGCCGCAAACTTTGGCATATTCCCTCCATCTTATTTTACTTTTAATAAATTATGCCGGCTTTTTCTTTTCAACCTTAAAAGCATCATCCAGATACTGGCCGATGCCGAAATAAACCCGCATTGCTGGATCAAAAACAAGCGGATTGATCTTTTTAATATCCGGCAGGCCTTCTTTATTTAAAACGCTCTCCTCAACTAAAACATTCTTAATCTCGCCGATAAATTGAGTATGGATGCCGATACGCACGCACTGAAGCAGGGAACATTCTAAGACCAGAGGAAACTCCGAAACATACGGCGCGTCTACAATTTCGCTTCTTGCGGCAGTCAGGCCGACAGAAGCGAACTTATCTTCAGTTTTGCCGGAGAAAACGCCGAAGTAATCTGCTTCTTTGAGGTATTTTTCGGAAGGAATACTGACAGTAAAAGCTTTTCTTTGCGAGATCGCCGCGTAGGTATGCCTGTTTTCCCTAAAGGAAACTGCCACAGCCGCAGGGCTGGAACAACATATCCCACCCCAGGCACAGGTAGCGGCATTCGGTTTGCCTAACTGGTCATAAGTTCCCACGACTAAAACTGGCGTAGGAAAAATGATTGTCTTAGCCCCGATAGATTTTTTCATTTTATTCCTTTCGGCTAAAAAATTTATAGAATAAACTTACCTTAATCTATGAATACAGGCAAGGCTTAAAACAATAAGATTATTTATTATTATATTCTGGAACGCAGAGTTCTACAAGCACTTCTTATTGCTCTAAATAAAATTAAGAACCGCCCCTGATGTGACGAAACGCGCTTTCAACAAACCCTCATCCCATTCGCCTTGCGCAGTCGAATCCCAAACAATCCCTCCGCCAATACCCATTTCCCCATGGCCATTGCGGATAAGTAATGTGCGTATGGGAACATTAAAAAACATATCCCTCTTTGGCGTAATATAACCGATTGCTCCTGTGTAAATCCGCCGCTCTTCGGTTTCCAGTTGCCGGATAATCTCCATTGCCCGGATTTTAGGCGCGCCGGTTACCGAGCCCGACGGAAAGATCGCGCCAAAAAGCTTTTCCAAAGGTATTTTTTTCTCTAATGAGGCGGTGACTGTGGAGGTCATCTGAAAAAGTGTTTTATAGCCGGCGATCTCAAACAACCTGGGAGCGCGCACATTATCCCCCACCCTGCCTAAATCATTGCGCAAAAGATCGGCGATCATCACATTCTCAGCCTGATTTTTTTTATCGCGGCTAAACTTAAAACGCTGGATAAGGTCATCGCTAAATGTGTTTCCCCTCTGCCAGGTGCCTTTCATTGGTTTGGCAATAATATGACGGGAATTTTTCTTAAGGAACTTCTCCGGCGATAAAGAAAGGATGCTGAAATCGCTGGTTTGGATATACGCCGGATACGGGACAGGTTGAACTTGCAACAGACGGTTATAAATCTGCCAGGGGCAGCCGCAGAGATCAAACAAAAGCTTAATGCAGTATGTAATCTGATAAACATTGCCGCAAGCAATATGCCGGCGGATTAAATCAATATCCGAAAAATATTTCTCTTGCGTAACATTCAAATGAAAATTCTTCAAGCAGCTATCTGAGGAATCTGTTTTTGGCCAAGGCAAAACATTTGAACAATCCTTATAAACCCCCATATAACAAAGAGGAAAATCATATTTCTTAGGAGCGAAACATTTTTCTGCAGCATAACCCGCTTCATAAGAAAGAAATCCCGCGAGATAATAATTATTGCTCAGCGCCTCTTCCATTTGCGCAAAACAGCCGGCTAAACCGCTTGAATCATAAGTAGTGATCAGCGAAAGTGGATTCTTGAAAAGTAGGGGAGTTTTTTTGAATTGGGTTAAAACAAGCATGGCCTT
>JALOBQ010000096.1 GCA_023228185.1 Candidatus Omnitrophota bacterium | reverse complement strand
GTCCTCTGCATACCTGCCTCCTTTTAACCCTGAGAAGACTTTTTCTTGTTTCTGGACTTATGCACAGTGCATAAAACATCGGCGAAGTAATCCAGATCTTCTCCCTGATAAGGGAAATTTTTACAAACTTGCGGCTTCAAGCTATAGCTGATCTTATGGATTGAGCAAAGCCCATCGGCGTCTAAAAAAGTACACGGCTCATCTTCATAACTGGTGCCCAACTTATAACCGGAAGGAAATTCATCATCTTTTTCTAACTGGAAAAATTCACCCTTCAAACCCAAGGCAACTATTTTCTTGGCTTCTTTCAGGTCAGCCCAAGCGCCCATCTGGCAACAATCAGATTGAGTGCGGCAAGAGTTGCAATCAATAACTGGTTTAACTTTATTTTTCTTTGTTTTAGCCTTTTTGCTTTGCATTTTATTTCTCGTAATAGACGCAATCTTTGAAAGGCAGGTTAGGCCTTAAATCGCGTATAGGTACGCAGGCAAAATTCTTTCCGGAAACAGTTTTTTGCATGCCAATCCTAGTTTCATAAACAGCGCACCTATATTTGCCGGCAGATTCCTGCTCCAAATTCACGCAAGGATCCCCTGAATAAGCGCCACAGCAGGCTCCGCACCTTCTGCAGAGAGCCTCATACTCTTCCTGCTCTTGCTTTTGTTTTCGCAAATAGGCTATTTCATCCATTATTTACAGCAACTCGAGCTTTTAGATATTTTTTTAACAAACGCGGCAACAATAAAACAGGCGATTGCCCAAAAAATCAACACATTGTCGCTAACTTGAGTTACGTCAAAAGCCGCCGCTAAAAGTATCAATATCCCCAATAATTTTAAAATTAAATTTCCCAAACACGCTGTTTTATTACTCATCTCTCCTCCTTGTTTTCGCGCTGGAAATCCGTTTCCGCGCAACCCTCAATAAGCACCGCTTTTGTAGAAACTGACGCTTCCCTTAAAGCGGAGATTTCTTTATACTCAACAGAATTCAACCATTCTCTTACCTGTTTTTGAGAAGGAAATTCAATGATGATTACCCGTTCAGGCAACCAATTGCCGAAAACCGGGGTGATCGTTCCGCCGCGAACCAGATACCGACCTTGGAACCTTTCCACTATTGGTTTAACTTTCTGAATATACTTAGCGTAAGTGGCAGGGTCGTTACTTTTAGTTTCGATAACCATATAAACCGACATTTAAATATTATACTCCTTAAAGATAAAAACACAATCAATCTAACTCATATAATTATTTCTTAATAATCTTAAACGAATTAAAACTTCTGTCGCTTTTAAAACCATCGTTTGATACCCGCACTAAAGACCAAGTGTAAACCTGGCCGTCTTTAAACAAATCACGTTGGCCGATATAGGAAGACGCGCCCTGGGGTAACTCTTCTTTTAAAATAAGATTTGCTCCATACATATTATAACCTTCATAAACTTTCAGGATAAATCCTCGCGTATTCATCAAATCATTCCACCAGCTGAATTCTAACGGCGAATCTTCAGCTAAAATAACCGTCTCATTGATTGGATACCTTAACCGCGGCGCGATAGGATCCCGATAGGAATTCAACCCATAAGAAAAACTGACCGTAGCCGCGAAGCTAAAATCACTTAAACATAGGATCAGAATCATGGTAAACAAAACAATCTTCCTCATTATCTATATTCTACTGGAAACTGTTTCCAAGTCAATCGGGAAACTGTTTCCAGGCTGACTTGGACCCTGTTTCCGCTTTGACTTGGAAACAGGGTCCAAGTCGTGAGGGAAACTGGGGTAAGGAAAAGGCCTCTTTCAAACTGAAAGAGGCCTTTTTGAATATTAGATATAATTATTACTGGTCTTTAGTTGAGGCTAAATTTAACTCACTATCAACCTGCTTAAGCGATAACTTACTTTACTTCCGCTACTGCTTCTTTAACTGGTTCAGCTGTAAGAATTGTGTCAGTCGTAACTACTTTTTCATCTCCTGCCACAACAGCTGTTGTGGCTACTGGCACTGCTATTGAATTATCAATTGAATTATCAACAGGTTTAACTGCTTCCTCGGCTAAAGCTAAAGTGGTAACAAAGCAAAGAGCCATCAAAACAAAAAGAATCTTCTTCATTTTTCGTTCACCCCCTCTCATTGAATTTAGTTTAAATCTGGTAGGATTACAATAAAATTAATGTTAGCAGAGTTTTACGCCTTGTCAACAGATAATTGGACATTCGCTTCTTAATACCTAAAATGCACAAATATCCTGCCAAAATTCTTATCATCCTTTTCAATTCGCCGGTATAATTTCTTAATCTGTGGCTGTTCCAAAAAACGTAATACCCCCTTTTTCAACTGGCCACTGCCTTTGCCGGGAATAATCTCAACCAATTCTATACGCTTGCTCACTGCTTCCTGGATTACCCGGTTAAGCTCCGCGTCAATCGCGCGGCTATTATTGAAAATATTATGTAAATCTAACTTGAGTCTCGCCATTTAAACAGTTTTCTTTCCAAAAGCAACAACCTTTTTACGGATAGAAAGGTTATTTTTGATGTTACCGGAATCACCGGCATTTGGAATAAGCAAAGATTTAAACTTCATATCTGAATAATCGGCGATAAATGCAAATGTTTTTTTCAATATATCCAACCCAATATCCTCAAAAGCGCTAGCAATCAGAATAAGAGTTTTACCATTGAGCGGCGAAACCGTGGCTTTAGTTTTATCGTCATATTTATAAAGGCAAAACATTCTATCCATGACCAATTTTGATTGTGCGCTTGGCGAATAAAAATAAAGCGGCGTAGCCATCACAACCACATCCGCTAAAGCCATCTTCTTTAAAACCTGGCTTGCCTGGTCTTTAATCACACATTCGTACTTATCTAACTTCTGGCACGCCCCACAGCCGTTGCATCCGGTTGATTTGTATTTTAAGAATGAAGTATTTATAATTTCGATTCGCGCGCCTTTAGTTCGAGCGCCTTGCGTAAACCATTTTACCAAATACGCGGTATTGCCGTTTTTCTTCGGACTACCTAAAAGAATTAATATTTTCTTAAACATCCTAATTATCCTCCTATGCGATTACCGGTAATTAGCCGGCTTGTCTACGACTTTTTCAAAATGCTGGTAATCTTTCAGGGATTTCCACTCCCCTCCCCATGTCCAGCCTAAACGCTTAAAAGTTTTTACCACAGCGCAAGTGCCAGTCAACGTACCCGGCGCAGCCGGATTATAAACTGCGCCTTCAGGCAGAACAACAGCGCCTTTAATATAAGGATTCTGCTGAGGATTAATATCAAGAGCAAAACCGTAAGAGTGCATAGAAAGTGATTTTCCTCCGGTTACTTTTCTGTAATTAAACCCGGAGGTATTATTGGCAATCATTGATTGCCCGTCGCTGTTCCACTCTCCGTCTTTATAGAAGCGGTCGTGTGAAATCGGGATTACTGATTTAACGGGAAACTTATTCTCTAAAATAACCTGGAACACCTGGCGAATATCATTTACCAGCCTTTGATCAATAATCATCTGGCCCTTATGCACTAATCCATCAAATGAATAATAAAAAACATCTACTACCCTCTGCCTCTCTTTAAATTTAGGCGGAGCGTATTTCTTTAAAGCAGCAGATAAAGTAACATTGCTATCTATAATAGGATTATCAATAGTGCCATAATAGAATCGCCAAGATTCCCTAGGTTGTCTGCTCTCTACGGTTAGACAACCTGATAAAATTAAAGTTAAAGCTAAAAATATAAAACATCTCTTTGCCATTATTTTATTATAAACCCATAAAGCAAAAATCCCAAGCCCTTTTAGAGTTTGGGATT
>JALOBQ010000095.1 GCA_023228185.1 Candidatus Omnitrophota bacterium | reverse complement strand
TGGTCAAATCCTTTAAGCGCAAGCAAAGTAACGAGCTTATTTTTCTTTACCATTTTTAAACCACTCTCTTTTGTGATATAACCAATACGCCTGAAATTAAACCCTTTTGCTTGTGAAATTTTCTTTGCCTCTGACGGGCTCAATGTGAATAATAACTCGAAATCTTCGCCGGAATACAAAGCGTCGGAAATCCCGCGGCTGGATCTGCTTTGCGGAATAAATTCCTCGTAAAGTAAAGCGCCTTTACCGCTTGCCTCAAGAATATGCCCCAAGTCCTGGGCTAATCCATCTGAGATATCGATCATCGCGTTAATTTTCGCATGCGCCGTCAGGAAACGGGCTTCCTTAAGCCGCGGCGTGAATTTTAAATGCTTGCCGGAGATAGAACCTCCGAGCGCTCCACTAACAAAAATTAGATCGTTGTTTTTTGCTCCTTGCCTTAAACAAAGATTATTTTTCTCCACGATACCCAGCATAGAAACATCAATCACTAATTTTTGAGAACTGCTGATATCACCACCGACAATATTGATCTTGTAGTCTTTGGCTAACGCGAAAAAACCCGCAGCTAACCGGTCAATCTGTTTTAGGCTCATTGTCTTCGGTAAACCCAAAGAAATAACCGCTTGCCGGGGTAATCCCGCGCAAGAAGCGATATCGCTGATTGATACTGCCAATGCTTTTCTTCCTACAAGTTTAAGATCAGTATCGACGGTAAAATCTACCCCCTGCACAAGCATATCGCAGGTAAAAAGCTGATAATGTTTCCGGTCAAAATTAAGCACGGCGCAATCATCACCGCTGCCCTTAAATACAGTCGCGTCAGTAGTAATTTTCCTGCGGAATCTCTTGATCAAATCAAATTCACTGAAATTATTCTGCTGTATTGTCATTTTTCTAAAATTTTACGGATATTCTTTTTATTTACCGGCCGGATGATCCCGCGTTCAGTAATTATAGCGCTAATCAATGAAGCGGCTGTTAGATCAAAAGCCGGATTAAGCACTTTAGCGTTAGCCAAAGCGATAAATTTTTTGCCCAAAATAGTCCTTACTTCATCTGCCGGACGCATCTCTATATCAATGAATCTCCCGGAAGAAATCTTCTTGTCAAAAGTGCTTATCGGCGCGGCGATATAAAAAGGTATTTTATGATACTTGGCTAATATCGCCAGGTTAAACGTGCCAATCTTATTCGCGGCGTCGCCGTTTGCGCTAATCCGGTCTGCGCCGGTGATAATTAAATCGATTTTTTTATCCGCGATAAGTTTAGCCGCGGTATTATCGCAAATCAAAGTAACATCCACCCTGCGATTATCCAGTTCCCAGCAGGTAAGGCGGGCGCCTTGTAAAAGTGGCCGCGTTTCAGAAGCAAAAACCTTTATTTTCTTGCCTTTTTCTTCAGCCCGATAGATCACTCCTAAAGCAGTGCCGTAATCAATTGTCGCAAGCGCGCCGGCATTACATATCGTCAAAACAGAAGAACCGTTTTTAAGCAGTTTTTCGCCGAAATCACCGATCTTGCGGCAAGCTACGCAGTCTTCTTCAATAATACGTTTAGCTTCTTGCAAAATAAGTTTTTTTAGATAACTGACAGGCTTATCTTGAGCAGTAGAAACAACTTTTAAAACTCTTTCCATCCCCCAGAAAAGATTTCTTGCTGTTGGCCGGCAAGTGCCAAGATAACGAATTACCCTCTTAAGATGAAAATTAAATTCCTTAAATGAATCAGCCTTTGAATCCTTAATACCCAGGTAAACTCCTAACGCTGCCGCAGCCCCTAAGGCAGGAGCTCCGCGCACCTGTAAAGATTTTATCGCTTTCCAAAGCTGGCCTAAATTGCCTAATTCGAGAAACTCTAATTTTAGCGGCAGTTTACTTTGATTAATGATCCTGACTTTATTATTCTTCCATTCTATTGTGCGCATATTCATATTTTTATAAGCCGATCAATTTAGCCAATAAACTCTTTTTTACTCTGATCGCCGCTGCCGGGCAAGCTTCCTGGCAGCAGAAACAAGCAATGCATTTAGTGTAATTAAATCTTATCCCGCCTTCCTTAAGGCTGACGCATTTCTGCGGGCAAATATTCACGCAAGCAGAACAGCTTAAACATTTTTTCTTCAAGACTAACGGATAATAACGAATTAACCGCGAAATTATATTCAGTATAACTTTCGGAAGTTTATTTTTTCGCGCGGAAGCCGGCAGCAAAAACGGTTTTATCTTAAGCGCGCGGTAATCCTCGCCTACAATTTCTATTTCGCTAAGTTTTGACCGGCCTATTTGCCTGCGCCGGGCTTCCTGAATAGTAAAACAATCTTCGGGTTTGACTCCGATTATATCGGCGATCACGCTATCAATGGCAACAGCGTCATTACCGGCAAGTAATAAACCCAAATCGCGTAACTTACCGCTTGTTGCCGGGCCATCGCCTTCCATAGCCAGGATCCCATCAACAATAGTAATGTTGGGTTTGGCTTGTTCATAAATATCCAACAATACTCTGGCAAAATCTTCAGGATGAAAATTACTTTTATGCAGTTCTGTCTTAAATGTGCCGCTAACTAAGCCAAAGAGGTTTTTGATCGCCCCGGTGATCAACATCAACTCATGCGTTTTAAGTTTCGGGATATTAACTAACGCGTCAACCTGGTCAAGAACGCTGGCTAAAGGAAAATCCCGGCGCATCCTTCTTTTTTCAAAACTGACCAGTTGAACGCCTTCTTCCAGGCAAAGCTGTTTTATGCCGCAAACCTGATAAACTTGATCGACATTTTCAATATATTTTCCCCAAACACTCGGGCTGTCGCCTACCCATACGCGGCAATCAAGTTTTAAAAGTTGCCTGATTACGGCGCGCACAACAGCCGGATGCGTGGTAATGCCGGCTTCCGGAGGCTTGGCCATCAGCATATTCGGTTTAACCAGGACTTTTGATCCGGGCCGGATAAATTGTTCCAAACCACCCAAAAGGCTAATCAATTGGGATAGCTTTTGATCAACTAACGAAGGATCATAATTGGCACAGCCAAGTATTGCGACCTTGCTTTTCATTTAAGTTTAAAAAAATTAAAAGCGTTTTCAGTAGTAATTTTTTCTAATTCCGATAATTCTATATCCTTAAGTTCCGCCAATTTCAGCGCGACTGTTTTAACATTAGCAGGGTCATTCCGCCTGCCGCGCTTGCCCTCCGGCGGCAAATAAGGCGAATCTGTCTCAAGCATCAACCTGTCTAAAGGAACGGCTTTTGCTGTCAATCTCAGGCTTTCAGCTTTAAGATACGTGATATTACAGGTAAAAGAAATATAAAAACCCAGGTCCAAACACTGCTGCAAAAAAATATCATCTCCGGAAAAACAATGGATCACTGCCTTAAGCGGCATCAGGCTTTTTAATATCTCTAACGTAAAATTATCCGCGTTACGGCTGTGCACGATTATAGGTTTGTTAAGGCTTTTAGCCAAGCCGATCAATTGTTTGAAAACACGCTCTTGGTTTTCTTGCGCTGATAAATTACGAAAATAATCCAGGCCAATCTCGCCGATTGCCGCAACTTTCGCGTTTTTAGCTAAACGCGCGATTTCTTCGAATGTCTCATTCGTAAAACTATCCGCGTCATGCGGATGCACGCCAACAGCCGCGTAGATATGCTCATATTTAGCAGCAAGCGCGCATGAAGCAATTGACGATTTAAGGTCAGCGCCAACATTGATCAAACGGTTGACCCCGCGGGAATGCGCCTCTTTTATAATCTCATCCCGGTCAGCATCAAATTGCGGAAAATCAAGATGGCAATGAGTATCAACTAGCATATAATTTGATTTTACTTCTTTTTGGTCTCAATACGAGGGAATAATGGGCTG
>JALOBQ010000013.1 GCA_023228185.1 Candidatus Omnitrophota bacterium | reverse complement strand
TATTGAATCTGGCTGTTTTCAGCGATAAGTTGAAGGATAACTTAAAGGAAAAGAATGAAATATTCCGCAAGGTTTACGGCCATCCGGGATTTAGCTATAAAAATATTTACGGCCAGTATATGAGATATGCCAAGATCTTCGCTCCCTATATCTGCGATACGGTTACTCTTTTAAATGCCGCCACGGATAAACATCAGGATATACTTTTAGAGGGCGCGCAGGGCACGTTTTTGGATATTGATTTTGGTACCTATCCTTTTGTTACTTCATCGTCAACTACCAGCGGCGGCTCAAGCATCGGCAGCGGTATCGCTCCGGTAAAGATCGATAAAGTAATCGGCGTAGTGAAAGCTTATACCACCAGAGTAGGGGAAGGGCCGTTTCCCACTGAGTTTGACAGTAAATTCGCAGAATTTTTACGCGCCAAGGGCAATGAATTCGGCGCAACTACCGGCAGGCCGCGCAGATGCGGATGGTTTGACGGCCTGATGCTTAAAGAATCAGTGATGCTCAACGGTATCAGCGAACTTTGCGTAATGAAAATGGATGTTTTAGACGGTTTACCTTCGGTCAAAATTTGCGTCGCTTATAAGTATAAAGGTAAACAGTTCAAAGAATTTCCTCATGATGCCGAAGTCCTGGCTAATGCCAAACCAGTTTATATTGAAATGCCTGGCTGGGCTGAAAGTGCAAATAAGCCAAGCAGTTATAAAGAGCTTCCTTTAAAAGCCAGGGAATACCTGAAACGTTTAGAGGGGCTTTCCGGGGCTAAGATAACCATGGTTTCCGTGGGTTCGCGCAGGAAAGAAACGATTTTTGTCTGATTTTGAGGCGAAAAATCCTTGACTAAATTTTGGGGTTATGTTATAGTTACGATTCAAGTAGAAAAAAGGAGAATAAAATGAAGAATCAATTTTTTAAGGTTACGTTAATCGGTTTAATTGTATTGTCTTTGTCCGGATGCACTTTTATTTTTCAAAAAGGCAGAAGGTCTGACCAGCAGAAAATAGATGAACTTTCCGCCCAGCTTGATGAATTATCGCGTTCTAAAAGCTTGCTCGAGAGCAAATTAGGACAGGAAATCAATGATAAACAGATCAAGCTGCAAATGATGGAAAAAGGCTTAGTGATCACTGTCGTGGGAGACTTGATTTTTGATTCCGGCAAAGCTAAGATCCGGCCGGAAGCAGTGGGGCTTTTGAATAAAGTCGCGGGTATTCTTAAGGATAATATGAGCCAGTTTAACGTGGGTATTGAAGGCCATACTGATAATGTTCCGATACAAAGGTCGGGTTGGAAATCAAATTGGGAGCTTTCTACTGCCCGCTCTTTAAGCGTTTTACATTTCCTGGTTAATGAAGAAGGCATCAGCCCTGAGCGGTTGTCTGCCATCGGTTACGGCGAATACAGGCCGGTGGATTCTAATGACACAAAGAGCGGCCGTATGCAGAATCGCAGGGTAGAGATTGTTATTTTACCTAATACCACTAAGGTTAAACCGGCGGTAACCAGCCAAGAAGAAAGTAATGAGCCAGTTGAAAATCTTAAGTAAGATCGATCAGGGGATAAAAGATAAGGCGCTGACCGTCCTGTCGATTTTAACTTTAATATTCTGTTTAGGATGGTTGGGTTCCTGCACTAATATCAGCCGCAATAAGTCAGCTTGGAAAGTAGAGATGTCAAAGCGGCTGGATTTAGAAGAGAGGATGACAAAATTCTCTCAGGAAAAATCCGCTCTTGAGGAAAAAGCCAAAGCTAAAGCTAACGAATTGGAAGTTGAGCAAGCGGCTAATCAGGCGACTAAAAAAGCGTTAATCGAGGAGCAATTGATCAACGCCAGCCTTAAAGAAGAATTACAGAAAGTGAGTAAGCTTAAAGAAAATTTAGAGCAGGACCTGAAAGGTGCTTTAGCAGGCAAGAAGCCGAAGAAATGATCTAAACGATTGCTATCAGGGGAGGAGAAAAGGCGGCGATTCTGTTTTACTGTTGAAAAGGGGATTAACTCCCCTTTTTTGTTGGAAGGAGGAACGAATTATGGCAATAAAAAGAAAGCTCAAAAAAAAGTCAACTCTGACGGTGGCGCGCAAAAAGAAGCCCTTACTTAAACCCAAAAAAATTCAAGCCAAAAAATCCAACAGCGCTTTAGAGGCCGAAAAGAAGATTCTTCCCGGTGTTCAGGAAACAGCTATCGCAAATACAAAATTTTCTCATCCTGAGGAATCACGGCCCGGCCGCCAGGCGCCTCAGGAACTGCCGTTTGCTTATGACCAGGACCGGCTGATTTTGCAGGTGCGCGATCCGCGCTGGATCCACGCTTACTGGGAGATCAGAAACCAGACGTTAGATGGCTTTAAAAACCGCCTGGGTGATAATTTTTACCACAGCAGAAGAGTGCTAAGAGTTTATGATGTGACGAATATTTCTTTTAACGGCAAAAACGCGCATAGCTTTTTTGATATCCAGATCAATGAATATGCCAATAGCTGGTATATTGACACTAATGGCCCGGGTAAATCCTGGTGCGTTGATCTAGGATTGATGTTGCCGGACGGCCGCTTCATTACTATTTTGCGTTCAAATGTCGTGAAAACTCCGCTCGACGGCCCAAGCTGGATCACTGATGAAGAGTGGATGATCCCCGATGAAATGTTTGCCCGCCTTTACGGAATGGGTTTTGGTTTAGGGAAAAGTTCTCCCGTAGGCAAGGCATGGACAGAACGCTTAAGGCAAGAGGTTTTCAGTTCCGGGGTAAGTTCCAGCCCGGTGAGAAAAGCGGTTAAGGAAAGATCCTTTTGGATGAGAGTTGACTGCGAATTAATCGTTTACGGGGCGACTGAACCTGACGCCAAAGTAACGGTGCAGGGTAAGCCGATTGATTTAAGGCCGGACGGCACGTTCACTTTGCGTTATTATTTGCCCGACGGTAAACAAGTAATACCGGTACAAGCAACCAGCTCGGATAAATTTGAAAAACGCATAATCACGCCAACCGTTACACGCGAAACCAGGTAAAATCATTATGCATAAAGGATACCTTTGTTTAGTTTTACACGGGCATCTGCCTTTTGTCAGGCATCCGGAACATGAGAATTTTTTAGAAGAAGATTGGCTTTATGAGGCAATCACGGAAACCTATGTCCCGCTGATTTCTGTTTTTGAAGGGCTATGCAACGATAATATAGATTTCCGTATTACCATGACGCTTAGCCCGACGCTAATTTCTATGCTCGGCGACCAATTGTTAGGCGAGCGTTACCTAAAGCACATCAATAAGTCGATTGAACTGTCCAATAAAGAAAAAGAGCGGACAAAGTGGCAGCCGGAATTTAATAAACTTGCCGTGATGTATTGCGAAAAATTTTCTTTGGCGCGTGACACGTTTTTGAAATATAACCGGAATCTGGTTTTAGCTTTTAAAAAATTTCAGGATCTGGGAAAATTAGAAATTATCACCTGTGGAGCGACGCACGGATTTTTTCCCCTAATGGATGTTTGCCGTGATTCTGTGCGCGCCCAAGTCCAGGTAGCCAGCCAACATTATGAATCTACGTTTGGCAGGCGGCCGGCCGGCATCTGGCTTCCGGAATGCGGTTTTTGCCCGGGCCATGATGAAATATTAAAAGAAGCCGGTATCCGTTATTTCTTTACCGATTCCCATGGTTTGTTGCACGGTTCGCCGCGGCCTAAATATGGGGTTTTTGCGCCGGTTTATTGTAAAGGCTCGAATGTCGCCTGTTTTGGCAGGGACTTGGAATCTTCAAAACAGGTTTGGTCGTCAATCGAAGGTTACCCTGGAGATAATAATTACAGGGAGTTTTATCGTGATATCGGTTTTGATCTGGAGTTTGATTATATCCGTAATTATATCCACCCGGACGGCGTGCGTATTAACACGGGGATAAAATATTACCGGATTACCGGCACTGGCAATAATAAAGAAGCTTATGTTCCGGAATGGGCGCGCGCGCGCGCCGCAGATCACGCGGGAAATTTTATGTTTAACCGCCAGAAGCAGGTGGATTATCTTTACAATTTGATGCAGAAAAAGCCGATGATTATTTCTCCGTATGACGCCGAACTCTTCGGCCATTGGTGGTATGAAGGCCCAATGTGGCTGGATTATCTTTTCCGTAAAGTAGCCTGTGACCAGGATGAGATCCGTATGATCACGCCTTCGGAATATTTAAATGAAAATCCGCGCAATCAGGTGATTACTCCGTCGTTTTCCAGCTGGGGCTATAAAGGGTATTCGGAGATGTGGCTGCAGGGGACCAATGATTGGATTTACAGGCATTTGCATATGGCAAGTTCCCGGATGAGCGAATTGGTTAAGAGTTATCCTCGCGCAGAAGGTTTATTATTACGGGCATTAAACCAGTCTTTGCGGGAATTATTATTAGCGCAGAGTTCGGATTGGGCTTTTATTTTGGGAACAGGCACGCATACCAGTTATGCCGTGCGGCGGACAAAAGACCATCTTTTAAGATTTAGCAAGATTTATGAAGATATTTTGGCCAACACGATTGATGAGCATTGGCTGTCGGATATCGAATATAAGGATAATATCTTTGCCGCGATAGACTATAGGGTGCATTCCGGATGTTAGATAATTTACAAGTCCCTCGGCACATTGCTTTTATTATGGATGGTAATGGGCGCTGGGCCAAAGAAAAGGGCCTTGCGCGTTCTGCCGGCCACCTTAAAGGCGCCAAGCAGGTCAAAGAAATTGTGCGCTTGTCAGCTGATTTAGGCGTGGAAGTAGTGACATTTTTCGCGTTTTCCTCGGAAAATTGGTCGCGGCCTAAAACTGAAGTTGCTATGTTGATGCGTTATTTCAAAGAATTTTTGCATAAAGAGGCCCGGGGATTGCATAAAAATAACGTGCGTTTTATGGTTATCGGCAGAGCTGAAGCGCTTCCGGGATTCTTACAGAGGGAGATTAAAAGAGTCCAGGAGTTAACTAAAAATAATACCGGTATCAAGGTGATCTTGGCTTTAAATTACGGAGGCAGGCAGGAGATCGTTGATGCTGCCAAGAGTTTTGCCGCTGACCTGGCCAGTGGTTTAGTTAAGGCGGAAAAGCTGGGCATAGAAGAATTCAGCGATTACCTTTATACTGCCGGGGTAATTGATCCGGATCTATTAGTGCGTACTTCAGGCCAAATGCGCGTGAGTAATTTTTTGCTTTGGCAGATTTCTTACGCGGAATTATATTTTGCCGATGTTTATTGGCCGGATTTCGGCGAGCTAGAGTTAAAAAAGGCGATCAGGGAATACCAGAAAAGAGAAAGAAGATTCGGAGGCCTCAGTGCTCATTAGCAGGATTATCAGCGCCGCTTTGTTAATCGCTTTAATTGCCACGGTGATCTTTTTTGATTGGCTTTGCGGTTTAGTTGTCACTGTTTTTATCGTGATTGGGCTTTATGAATATTTCACGATGCTTGAGAAAAAAGGCATCGGTATCTACAAGTATTTTGGTATTGGCCTGGGCGCGGTTATTCCGCTGTCGATTATGTTCAGGTTTGAACCGACAAAAAGCTGGGAGCTGTCGTTTATTGTCATAGCTTTGCTCTGTATTATCCTGATGCAATTTAAGCGCCAGAATTCTTCCGGCGTGATCGTGGATATTTCCACGACGCTTTTTGGCGTGCTTTATGTTTCCTGGTTTTTTAGTTTCTTGATTAAGATCAGGTATATGCCCGAGGGACTAGGGCTTTTAGCGGCGTTACTTTTAATTACGAAATTAGGCGATATCGGCGCCTATCTGGTGGGCACGGCATTCGGAAAGCATTTGCTTTTGCCTAAGATCAGCCCGAAGAAAACAATTGAGGGTTCTTTAGGAGGTTTACTTTTTAGCCTGTTAGGGGCGTTAATCAGTAAACAGTTTTTAAGTTTCAGCTATGGGCATCTATGCGTCATCGCTTTAGCTTTAGGCGTTTTGGGCCAGCTAGGCGACCTTTCAGATTCTCTGCTTAAACGCGATTGCCAGATGAAAGATTCCGGCAATATCATTCCGGGTATGGGCGGAGTGCTGGATGAAATAGACAGCCTATTATTTACCGCGCCGGTATTTTATTTTTACCTCAGCCTGATCACTAAATGAAAAAGATCGCTATTCTTGGTTCAACCGGTTCTATCGGCGAAAGCACGCTTTCTGTTGTCAGGCAGCTGAAAGGTAAATTTAAAGTAGTCGCTTTAAGCGTTAATTCCGATATCACGGGTTTAAAAAAACAGATTAAAGAATTCCGGCCGCGCATAGTATGCGTTAAGGACGCCGGCGCCGCGCGTAATCTTAAAAAATCGCTGGATCGCTCTGTTCGATTGTTTATCGGAGAAGAGGGTTTAAACGAGTTAGTCAAAGACAAAGAGATAGAGCGGATAATGTTTTCGATCAGCGGATCAGCGGCGCTTTTACCTTTGATTAGCGCGATTAAAAACGGCAAAGATATCGCTTTAGCCAACAAAGAGGCTTTAGTTATGGCCGGGCCTTTAATTATCAGCCTGGCGCGTAAATATAAGGTTAATATTCTGCCTGTGGATAGCGAGCAGTCTGCTATCTGGCAAAGTTTGGGGCAAGAGGAGAAACGTAAGGTAAACGCGGTTTATCTTACCGCTAGCGGCGGGCCGTTAAGAGAATTTGGCCTAGATAAAATCAAGGCGGTTACGCTTGCTCAAGTCCTGCGGCATCCGCGCTGGAAAATGGGCAAGAAGATCACGGTTGATTCAGCTACCTTGATGAATAAAGGTTTAGAGTTATTAGAAACAATGTTCTTATTTGGTTTGGATGCCAGTTTAATCAAGGTATTGATACATCCGGAAGCCTTGATCCATTCAATGGTGGAATTTCAGGATGGCGTAATTATCGCCCAGCTTTCCGCCACGGATATGCGCATACCGATACAATACGCTTTAACTTATCCCGGCAGAGAGGCGAATTGTTTTCCGCGCGTCGATTTTTATCAGCTTAAAGCAATGCATTTTGCCAAGCCTGACCTGAAAAAATTTCCTTGTCTTGAGCTTGCTTATCAGGCAGCGCGAGAACTAGGCACGCTGCCGGCAGTTTTAAACGGCGCCAATGAAGTAAGCGTGAATTATTTTTTGAATAAAAAAATCCGTTTTACCGATATCGCCAGAATCGTCGGAAGCGTTATGCGTAAACATAGAAAAATCAGCCAGCCGAACCTGGCGGATATCTTCCAGGCGGATTTCTGGGCTAAACAAGAAGCAACGCGTATGGTTTTGAATGGAGTAAGCAAATGATCGCTTTAATTATTTTCGCTTTAGTTTTAAGTTTATTGATCATCGTGCATGAATTCGGCCATTTTATTATGGCTAAAAAGAACGCTGTGCGCGTTGAGCAGTTTTCTTTGGGGTTTGGCCCGCAGGTTTGGAAAAAGAAAAAGAACGATACCGAGTATAGCTTGAGTTTATTGCCTTTGGGCGGGTTTGTCAAAATGAGCGGGGATAATCCGGAGGAATACCAGGGCAAAGATTATGAATATCTTTCTAAATCCTGCGCGCAAAGGTTTGCGATAATCTTTTTTGGCCCGTTATTGAATTATGTTTTGGGATTTTTACTTTTTTGGTTTATTTTCTTTGTCGGCTATCCCACGTTAACGGCTAAAGTCGGCGGAGTGCTTGATGGTTACGGCGCTCAAAGCGCGGGGATACTTACCGGCGACAAAATCATTGCCGTAGAAAACATTGATGTTAGTTCATGGGAAGACGTACAAAGAGAGATCCAAAAAAATAAATCTTCAGAGGAAATTGCTTTGAAAATTTTGCGATCCGATGCTCAGTTATCCTTTAAAGTAAAAATTAAAGAAAAATCTTTTGAAGAGCGGCCAGGCGTAAAGCGCAGTATGGGAATAGTCGGTATTACTGCTTCCGATGAAGTAACTTATACTAAATATGGTTTCTTGCAATCAGCGTTCCTGGGAGCCAAGAAAACCGTCGAATTGACTTTGGTTACATACCAGGGCCTCTGGCAATTGATCAGCGGAAAGATGTCGATGCGTGAATCAATGACCGGGCCTTTAGGGATATTTTTTATCACTTCCAGCGTAGCCAGCCTGGGAATTATCGCTTTATTGCATTTTGTAGCTGTTTTAAGCGTAAGTTTGGCGATATTTAACCTTTTGCCTTTGCCAATTTTAGACGGCGGCCATATTTTTCTGCTGGGATTAGAAAAAATCCGCGGTAAAGGTTTAAGTGTTAAAACGGATAAGTGGTTGAGCAACATTGGTTTTACCTTGATTATCAGTTTAGCTGTTTTTGTCACTTATAACGATATTCTTAGAGTTTATGGGGCCCAGATTAGTAAATTTTTCGGTGGTTAACTATGTTGATCAAACGAAGAAAATCCAGGGTTGTTAAAGTAGGCGGTGTTTTAATCGGCGCGAATAATCCGATAGTCATCCAGTCGATGACTAAGACTAAAACCGCTGATATCGAGAAGACAATTTGCCAGATTAATGATTTGCGTTCTGTTGGTTGTCAGATCGTCCGCCTGGCGATCAAAGATTTCGATGACGCCAAGGCCCTGAAGCAGATCAAGAAACACGCAGTTTTGCCTTTGGTAGCGGATATCCATTTTGACTGGCGCCTGGCGATCGCGGCGATTGAAAACGGCGCGGATAAAATCAGGCTTAACCCGGGTAATATTCACCGGGAGATTTATATCCGTCAGGTAATCAGCGCCCTGAAGTCGGCGAAAATACCTTTGCGCATTGGCCTTAATTCCGGCTCAGTGAAAGATGTCCCGGGCGCGGGTTTAAGCATGGCTGATAAATTAACTAAAGCTGCTTTGGGTTATTTAAAATTAATCGAGGGTTTAAAATTCAAAGATATCGTGATCTCCCTGAAGGCGAACAATGTTTTAGACACAGTGGAGGCATATAAAAAAATCGCTAAACTTTGCGATTATCCTTTGCATTTGGGAGTAACGGCTACCGGAGCGCCGTATCAGGGAGTGATCAAATCCAGCATCGCGTTAGGAGCCTTACTTTTAGATGGGATCGGTGATACAATAAGGGTATCGCTTACTGATGCCCCCAGGCAGGAAGTGCGCGCGGCTAAAGCTATTTTGGAATCTTTAGGCCAGCGTAATTTTGGCGTGCAATTGATCAGCTGCCCTACTTGCGGCCGCTGCCAGGTGGATCTGGTAAATATTGTTAAAAAACTGGAAGCTTTATTAACTGAAGAAAAGCAAAATTTGTCCCAGCGGCATTTGAAAGTTGCTCTTATGGGTTGCGTGGTAAACGGCCCAGGGGAAGCTAAAGAAGCTGATATCGGAGTTGCTTTTGGAAAAGGCGAAGGGCTTTTCTTTAGTAAAGGCAAGCCGGTAAAGAAAATTTCTGTTAAAGAATGTATTCCATTTTTACTTAAAGAGATAAACAAGGCTTAAGGAGTTAACCTATGTATTGGAGTAAAAGTTTTATCCCGACATTAAAAGAAAATCCGCAGGACGCTGAATCTGTCAGCCATAAACTGCTTTTGCGCGCCGGGCTTGTGCGTATGCTGATGGCAGGAGCGTATTCTTATTTGCCTTTAGGTTTAAGGGTGCTGGAAAATATTCAAAGGATTATCCGCCAGGAGATGAACGCCATAGGCGCAAGTGAGTTGCTTTTACCCGCTTTACAGCCATTGGAGATTTGGCAAAGAACAGGCCGCGATAAGGATTTAGGCGAGGTGATGTTTAAATTTATCGACCGGCGCAAGCGCGCTGTTGTTTTGGGCCCGACCCACGAAGAGATCATCACGGATCTAGTGAAAAATAATGTTTCCAGTTACAGGCATTTGCCGCTTGTTTTATATCAGATCCAGAGTAAATTCCGCGATGAATTACGTCCGCGTTTTGGTTTGATCCGCGCCTGTGAATTTATTATGAAAGACGCTTACAGCTTTGATAAAGATAACCAGGGTTTAGATAAGAATTATCAGGCGATCTATCAGGCATATCAAAGAATATTCCAGAGATGTGGTTTAAATTATCTGATTACCGAAGCTGATTCCGGAGTAATGGGCGGAAAAGTTTCTCATGAATTTATGGCGCCGGCTGTTGACGGCGAAGATATCGTATTGGTTTGCGATAAATGCGTTGTGCATAAGGCGAATAACGAGGATCAAAAATGCCCGCGTTGCGGTTTAGCGATGAAAAAAGTCAATACCATTGAAGTTGGCCATATTTTTAAACTCGGCACAAAATACAGCCAGGCTTTAGAAGCGGTTTTTTCCGATGATCAGGGAGCATTAAAACCGATTATCATGGGTTGTTATGGTATCGGGGTATCGCGTCTAATATCGGCGGTAATCGAGCAGCATAATGATGCTTGCGGGATCATCTGGCCCAAAGAGCTGGCGCCTTTTCAGTTGATCATCTCGCCGCTGGATGTTACTAATGCCCAAGTTATGCAAAGCGCGGAAAGCATTTATCAAGAGCTTAAGGGTTTATCATTTGAAGTTTTATTTGATGACCGTGACGAAAGAGCGGGGGTTAAATTTAAGGATGCCGAGCTTCTGGGCATACCTTTGCAGATAATTATCGGTAAGGAATCGGCGAAAAATAACCTGTTGGAGCTGATCATCCGGTCAAATAAGGAAAAGCTCGTTGATTCTAAAGATATAGTTTTGCGAAAAATTAAAGAATTTTATCATGGATAAGCAGGAAATTATCATTCAGTTGGAATCTATCACCGGTGATTTTTTAAAATCACAAGGTTTTGTGCTCGTGGAATTTGTTTGCTGCCTGCAGCAGGGCGCGTTTTCTTTACGCGTTTTAGCGGATAAACCAAATGGCGGTATTACGATGGAGGATTGCGGCCGTTTAAATTTTAACTTGCGCGGACAGTTAGAAGCCGGCCGATTATCGGCAAATGATTTTACGCTGGAGCTTGCTTCTCCGGGTTTAGACCGGCCGCTTAAGAATGAGATTGATTTCAGGCGTTGTTTAGGAAAGCAAGCGGTGTTTTATCTTAAGGAAAAGCTTGCTGAATCTTTAGAGCATAAAGGTTTGATCAAAGAAGTTGTTGGTGGCAATGTTTTGATTGATCAGGCGGGCAGTGTTTTAAAAGTGCCTTTGGAAAAAATAGCAAAAGCAAAATTAATTATAAAATGAAACAGAATCGGAGAGGTTAAAAATGAGTCAGGAACTATTAGCGATTATCGAACAGATTGAAAGAGAAAAAGGAATTAAGAAAGAAATAATGCTGGAGGCGGTTGAAAGCGCGATGTTGAGCGCCGCTAAACGCGTGATTGATTTGAAACCGGATGAAGAGTTCAAAGTGGAGATTGACCGCAATAGCGGCGTGATCCGGGCATATCGTAATGGTGAGGAAGTAACAAATATTGATTTTGGCCGCATTGCCGCTTCCACGGCGCGCCAGGTAATCATCCAGAAGATGCGTGAAGCTGAAAAAGACGTGGTTTTTAATGAATTTCAGGCTAAAGTCGGCGAGATTGTCAGCGGCACGGTTTATCGTTTTGAAAAGGGCAATATTATTATTGATTTGCTTGGCAAAGCTGAAGGTGTCTTATTAAAACGCGAGCAGTCGGCTAAAGAGGAGTTTAAACAGGGCCAACGCATCCGTGCTTATATCGCCGAAGTCAAGAAAGATACCAAAGGGCCGCAGATTATTTTGTCGCGCGCGCATCCTAACCTGGTAAAAAAATTATTTGAATTAGAGGTGCCGGAAATCTACGAGGGGATTGTGGAGATCAAATCAATATCGCGGCAGGCTGGCGAGCGGACGAAAATCGCGGTATTCTCTAAAAATGATAAAGTGGATTCCGTGGGCGCCTGTGTGGGAATGCGCGGAAACCGCGTGAGAAATATCGTTAATGAATTACAAGGTGAAAAAATCGATATTGTCCGCTATAATGATGATATACGCGAATATATCAAAGCCGCGCTCAGCCCGGCAAAAGTCGCCGAGATTAAACTGATTAAAGAAAAATCCAAAGCAGAGGTTGTTGTTGATGATGACCAGCTGTCTTTGTCTATCGGAAAACACGGCCAAAATGTGCGCCTTGCTTCCAGGTTAGTCGGTTGGGAGTTGGATATTCGCACAAAAGCGATGGTGGCTAGCGAAGCTTTAAAGGTTGAAGAAACTGCCGCCGCGGAAAAAATAAAACAAGACGCGCAAACGCAAGCAGCGGCGGAACCGGCAAAGCCGAAAAAGAAGGCTAAAAAAGAAACAAAACAGGCGGTTGTTGGCTTGAGCGATCTGCCGGGTGTAAGCGATAAAATATTAGAAGGTTTAAAAGCGGCGGGTATTAAAACTATCGCCGATGTTCTAAAAACTAAATCCGAAGGCCTGATGCAGGTAAAAGGCATTGGAGAAAAGAAAGCCGAGAAGTTAATCGCGGAAGCAAAGAAATTAAAATAGCCTCTGCTCTAAAGATAAGGAAAATATATGACCAAGGTAAAAAACGCAAAGACGCTGACAGTTAAGAAAGCAACGCATGCTAAAGCTAAAGTTGAAAGTAAGCCTAAAAAAACTGCTTCCAAGCCGGCAGTAAAAGTGAAAGCAGAAAAACCTAAAGCCAAACCCGCGCCTAAAAAAGTCAATAAACCTAAGGTTGAGGGAATCAAGCAGGCGCACGTTAAACCCGAGGCAATTAAAAAGGTTGAAGCTGTTAAGCCGGAGCTTAAAGTCAAAGTCGTAACTGCCGCGCAGATTAAGCCGGAAATAAAAGTTGAGCAAAAACCGCTTTCTACGCCAGTCGTCAAGCCTGTTGTTCAGCCCGCGTCAGCAAAAACCGTAGTTAAGCCCGTAGTTAAACCCGCAGTTAAATCCGAACAACCGACGCCAGTGAGTATTCCGCAGCCTCCGGTTGCAAGCGGCAAACAGATTGAATTGGATTTTCCAATAACGATCAAAGATTTGGGGATTAAACTACAGGAAAAGCCTTCAGTATTAATTAAAAGCCTGATGGGTATGGGCGTAATGGTTGGTATCAACCAGGCTTTAGATGAGGCGACAGCGAATAAAATATGTCAAAAATTTAATTGCGTAATTAAGAAAATCCCCAGCGCCGAAGAAATTGTTTTAGCCGGGCATAAAGAAACAGACCTGGCAGGGGATTTAAAGCCTCGTCGGCCGGTAGTTACTTTAATGGGCCATGTTGACCATGGTAAAACCTCTTTATTAGACGCGATACGCAAGACTAAAGTAGTTGATGATGAGCACGGCGGGATTACTCAGCATATCGGAGCTTACCGGGTCAGCCTGCCGCAAGGTGAAATTGCTTTTCTGGATACTCCTGGACATGAAGCTTTTACGGCAATGCGCGCCCGCGGAGCAAGTATCACGGATATTGTTATCCTGGTTGTTGCCGCTGATGACGGGATTATGCCTCAAACGCAGGAAGCTATTGACCATGCCCGCGCCGCAGGCGTGCCGATTATCGTGGCGATAAATAAAATTGATAAGCCGCAAGCGAATTTGGATATGGTTAAAAAACAACTTACACAAGCCGGCCTTAGCCCTGAAGATTGGGGTGGTAAAACAATTACTGTGCCGGTTTCGGCAAAAACAGGCGTGGGGATCGATAATTTACTTGAAATGGTTCTGTTACAGGCGGAAGTAATGGAGTTAAAAGCTAATCCTAAACGTCCGGCAAGTGGCGTGGTTGTGGAAGCCAGAATGTCTAAAGGTAGGGGGCCTGTGGCTACTTTGCTTGTGCAAAACGGAACGCTGCATTTAAATCAGAACATTATCGCCGGTAACCTTTTTGGTAAGGTGCGCGCGATGGTTAATGATCGTGGCCAGGCTGTTACTTCCGCCGGCCCGGCGACACCGGTAGAAGTATTAGGCATCAGCGGTATTCCTGAGGCAGGCGACAGATTCTTTGCCGTGGAAGATGAAAAACAGGCTAAGCTTATCGCGGAAAGCCGCCAGGAAAAAGATAAAGTGCAGCAATTAAAATCCTCTAAGCGCATCAGTTTAGAAGACTTGTACGCGCAAATTAACGCCGGTAAGATTAAAGAGTTAAAAATTATCCTTAAGGCTGATGTACAGGGTTCGTTAGAAGCGATTAAGGATACTTTAGACAAACTGAATGTTTCTGAAATTAAACTGGATATTATTCACGCCGGCGTCGGTAATATTAATAACTCCGATGTTATTCTCGCTGTCGCGTCAGACGCGTTAATTCTGGGCTTTAACGTTGTTTCCGACGACTTGGCTAAAGAGCTGATTGCCAAAGAAGGCGTAGACGTGAAAACTTATAATATTATTTATGAGTTGGCCAATGATATTAAAGCCGCGGTTGAAGGTATGCTTGAGCCAAAGTTAAAGAGAATATTTTTAGGCCGCGCGGAAGTAAGGAAAATGTTTAAACTTTCCCGCTCAGGGACAATCGCCGGATGTTTTGTGACTAAAGGCAAGATCATCCGCAACAGTTCAGTTAGCCTGGTAAGAAACGGACAAGTAGCTTTCGAAGGGACGCTTTCTTCTTTAAAACGCTTTAAGGATGATGTGCGCGAAGTGGCGGAAGGCTTTGAATGTGGTTTAAGTATTGCCGGTTTTGAACAGTTAGCTGAAGGTGATATTATTGAAGCTTATGGAATTGAAAAAATAGCCAGGACACTATGAAAAAAAGAATATTAAGCGGGATGCGGCCTACGGGTAAACTTCATCTGGGCCATTTGGTGGGAGCTCTGGATAACTGGAAAAAATTACAGGATGAGTATCATTGTTTTTTCATGGTCGCTGATTTGCACGCGTTGATGTCAGAATATGAACATCCGCATGACTTGCAGGAGAATATCATTGATAATGTTGTGGATTGGATTGCCTGTGGGGTTAGCCTGAAAAATCCACTATTTTCGTCCAGTCGCAGGTGCGCGAACATCTGGAACTTTTTTATTTTTTTTCGTTAATCACGCCTTTAGGCCTGCTTGAGCGATGCCCAACCTACAAAGAACAATTGCGCGAAATCGTGGGCAGGGACTTAAGTACCTACGGTTTTTTAGGTTACCCCGTGTTGCAAGCGGCTGACATCCTGCTTTATAAGGCGCAGGCTGTCCCTGTAGGAGAGGACCAACTGCCGCATGTTGAACTAACCCGTCAGATTGCCCGCAAATTCAATAATCTTTATAAAACAGAATTGTTTCCTGAACCGCAGGCTTTGCTTACTGAGGTAAAGCGCCTGCTTGGTTTAGACGGCAGGAAGATGAGCAAAAGTTACGGCAATTTTATTTCTTTATCCGACGATGTCGATAGTCTGGCAAAGAAAGTTAATAATATGTTTACCGATCCTTTGCGCATCAAAGTTTCTGACGTTGGCCATCCGCAAAAATGCGTTGTTTTCAGTTATTATAATATGCTTTTTCCGCAAATCAGCCGGGAAGTTTGCCAATCGTGTGAAAGCGCTTCTTTTGGCTGCACTCAATGTAAAAAGAACCTTGCGGAGAAATTGATCCAACTGCTTAAGCCGATCCAGGTTAAAAGGCAGGAATTGCTTAAGGATAAAATCCTGATTTTAGATATTTTAAAACAGGGCCAGGCAAAAGCGGAAGCATTCGCGCAAACTACATTAAGCGAAGTTAAAAGCCTGCTAAAAGTATAAAGATGAACTACAAGATCAAATTGGAAATGTTCGAAGGGCCGCTTGACCTGCTGCTTTATCTGGTCAAAAAAGACCATTTGAATATCTACGATATTCCCATCGCTGAAGTCACGCAACAATATTTAGAATATATTAATTTAATGCAACTGTTGGATTTAAACGTTGCCGGAGAATTTTTAGTGATGGCGGCTACCCTGATGCAGATTAAATCCAAGATGCTTTTACCCGCGGAAGTTACGCCGGCCGAAGAAGTTATTGACCCGCGCGAGGAGCTGGTGCAAAGGCTCCTGGAGTATGAAAAGTTTAAACAAATCGCCGAAAATTTAAGAAGCCGCGAGATCGACCAGCAGGAAGTCTTCAAGCGGCCGAAAACCGAAGCGGATATTCAGGCGGAACCTGAGAAAAAAGAAGTTTATTTTGAGGCGAATATCTTTGATCTGATCAACGCTTTTTCCCAGGCTTTAAAAGATATTCCCAAAGAAGTTTTCTACGAGGTGATCAAGGACCAGTTTACCGTTGAGCAGAAGGTGCATGATATATTGCATATGCTGTTGGTTGATAGCGAAATCAAACTTTCCGAACTTTTCACAAAAGCAAAGAGTAAGATCGAGATCGTGGTGACATTTTTGGCGATCTTAGAGCTTACCAAAATGAAAGAGATCAAAGCGATGCAGTCAAGCGCCTTTGAAGATATTTTTATCAGCAGGAACATGGAGAATATCATTCCTTATGAGCCAAAAGACCAGACAGACCCTGCTTAAGGGAAATCCCGCTTTTAGCCAGGAAAAGGAAACAGAAGAAGAAGATATTATTTTGAACATATCTTTGCGGCCGCAGAAATTTACTGAATTCGTCGGCCATAAAGATATCCTGGATAATTTAAAAGTTTCCATTCAGGCGGCGCAGCAGAGAAATGAGCCGTTGGAACACGTGCTTTTCAGCGGGCCGCCGGGTTTGGGAAAAACTTCGCTTTCGCATATCATCGCCCATGAAATGAATGCCAAGATTACCGCGACCAGCGGGCCGGCAATAGAGCGCGCCGGCGACTTGATCGGGATACTCACTAATCTAGAGCGCGGGGATATTCTTTTTATCGATGAGATACACCGGATGTCCAAAGTCGTGGAAGAATTTTTATATCCGGCAATGGAAAGTTTTCAGATTGATTTCATAATCGATAAAGGCCCCTATGCTAAAACAATTAAATTTAACCTGAAACCTTTTACCTTGATCGGAGCAACTACACGAGCCGGCCTGTTAGCCGCTCCTCTACGCAGCAGGTTCGGGATGTTCTATAACCTGGATTTCTATAAGCCGGAGGAGTTAGCTGAAATTATCAAAAATTCCGCCAAACTTCTCGCTCTGGAATTAAGCGCCGAAGCGGCGGATGAGATTGCTTTACGCAGCCGCGGCACTCCGCGTATCGCCAACAGGTTGTTGCGCCGCGTGCGCGATTATGCCCAGGTGCAAAAATTGTCAAAAGTAGGCGCGCCAGAA
>JALOBQ010000094.1 GCA_023228185.1 Candidatus Omnitrophota bacterium | reverse complement strand
AGGGATCAAGAACATCTCACCCGCCAGGAACTGGAAAAATTGAATAAAGAGTGGTCTTTGGCTAAAGATAAGATGCGGCCGGAAGTAACCGCCGAAGATATCGCTAAAATTGTTTCTCAGTGGACAGGGATTCCATTGTTTCGTTTAGAGGAAAAAGAAAGCGAAAAATTACTGAAGATTGAAGAGGAATTGCATCGGCGCGTTGTAGGGCAAGAAGAAGCGATTCTTGCGATTGCCCACGCGGTAAGAAGGTCGCGCGCCGGGATCAAAGACCCCAAGCGGCCGATCGGCTCGTTTGTATTTTTAGGGCCTACGGGCGTCGGTAAATCATTGCTTGCCAGCGCTCTGGCGGAATTTATGTTTGGCGACGAGGATTCGTTGATCCAATTGGATATGTCCGAGTATATGGAAAAGTTCAATGTTTCCCGTTTAATCGGAGCGCCTCCGGGCTACGTGGGTTATGAAGAGGGCGGCCAGCTTACTGAACGGGTCCGCCGCAGGCCTTACGCGGTAATTTTGCTTGATGAAATCGAAAAAGCGCATCCGGATGTCTTTAATCTGCTTTTGCAGGTTTTTGAAGAAGGCAGGCTGACGGATAGTTTCGGGCGTAAAGTGGATTTTAAGAATACGATCATTATTATGACCTCTAATGTCGGCGCGGATTTGATCCGTAAAACCGGTTCTTTAGGTTTTAAAGCGCAGAAAGAAGAGGTTACTTATCAGGATATGAAGGAAAAGTTGCTCGATGCGGTAAAACATTCTTTCAAACCGGAGTTTTTAAACCGTATTGACGATATTATCGTTTTCCGCCAGCTTTCCCGGGAAGATTTATTGAAAATCGTGGATATCGAAATCGCCCACGTAGCTGACAGGCTTAAAGAACAAGATATCACCCTGGATGTAAATAAGGAAGCCAAAGAGCTGCTTATTGAAAAGGGTTTTGACCCGGTATTCGGTGCCCGTCCATTGAAGAGGACTATCCAGAGATTTCTGGAAGACCCGTTAGCTCAAGAGATCATCGCTAAAAAATATAAAGCAGGATCAAAAATATTAGTTACCCGTAAAAACGAGGAGTTGAATTTAGAATGATGCTTGATAAATTCTTTGTTAGTTTAGGCAACAGGGTGATGTCCTTTTTGTATTTCTGCGGCGGCCTGGCTAATTTGGCCGGCCAAACCGTCTATCTTGTATTTAAGCCTCCTTATAAATGGGAACGCATTATTGAGCAGTCCAAGAAAGCCGGTTTTGACAGCTTTCCGATTGTCTCGATGGTCGCTTTGTTTATCGGATTTATCTTCGCGTTGCAGACAGCTTATTTTATGCAGCGCATTGGTTCAGAGATCTATATTGCCAGCATGGTCGCGCTTTCCATTGTGCGCGAACTGGGCCCGGTAATCACCGCTTTGGTTGTCGCCGGACGCGTAGGCGCTTCGATTACCGCTGAGCTTGGTTCAATGCAGGTGACTGAACAAATTGACGCTTTAGAAACACTGGCGACAAATCCGATAAAGTATTTAGTCGTGCCGCGTTTTTTAGCCGTAAGTTTAATGCTGCCGCTTTTAACTGTTTACGCCAATGCGATCGGTATACTGGGCAGTTATCTGATCTGCGTGCTGAAGTTAGGGATTTCCAGCACAATGTATATGACTGTGACTTTTGAGTCGATATTTTTTAAAGATCTTTTTACCGGTTTATTTAAATCCTGGATTTTCGGTATGGTTATCGCATTGGTAAGTTGTTACGAGGGGTTTAATGTCAAAGGCGGCGCAGAGGGCGTAGGCAAAGCAACGACAAACTCGGTAGTGATCAGCTTTATTATGATTATCGCCGCGGATTGCCTGTTTACCGCGCTGTTTTATTTTATTTTACCTTAAAATATGATTGAAATAAAAGACGTCAGAAAAAAGTTTAATGACCATTTAGTGCTGGATAGCTTAAGCCTGAATATACAGACAGGTTCAACCTGCGTGATTATCGGCAGGTCCGGTTGCGGCAAGAGCGTGCTTTTAAAACATATTGTCGGCCTGCTTAATCCTGATAGTGGCAGGGTGCTTGTTGACGGCAAGCAAGTCAGCGCGCTTAGTGAAAGAGAATTAAATTTTTTGCGTTCTAAAGTGAGTATGGTTTTTCAGGCGGGCGCGCTTTTTGATTCAATGACCGTAGCTGAAAATGTGGGGTTTAGTTTAATTGAACACACGCATATCGGCCAAAAAGAATTATTGGAGCGGGTGGAAGAATCATTATGCCTGGTTGGCCTCTGCGGAGTGGGTAATCTGATGCCTTCAGAATTAAGCGGCGGGATGAAAAAGCGCGTGGCTCTGGCGCGGGCAATCTGCATTAAACCGGAAGTGATCCTTTATGATGAGCCGACCACAGGCGTTGACCCGATTACCGCCGATAGTATTAATAACCTGATTCTTTCTTTGCACGATAAATTAAAAGTCACTTCAGTTGTAGTTACGCATGATATGAAATCCGCTTATCAGGTCGCCGACCGGATCGCGATGATGTATAACGGTAAGATTATTTTTGAGGGCACGGCTTCAGAAATCCAGGAATCAAAAGACGCCGTGGTGCATCAATTTATTAACGGGCTTTCCAAAGGCCCGATCACCGAAACAATTGATAATTTTAGATATTAGGAGGAAAACAAATGATATTCGGTAGGACAAAATTAGAGTTAAAAGTTGGTATTTTTGTTTTTATCGGTTTGATTATTTTCGTATTTTTCATTTTATTTATCGGAGGGTTTAAAACCTGGAGCTCAGGTTACACGATTAATTTTAACTTTAATTTTATTAATGGCGTAAAAACCGGAGCGCCCGTGCGTTTTGCCGGAGTGGATGCCGGTGAAGTCAAAAAAGTTTATATTGAATATCTCCCGGAAGAAAATAGGACCAATATCCGCCTCCAAGCATGGTTGCGCAGCAACATTAAGGTGCCGGTTGATTCCAGGGTGTTGATTAATACGCTTGGCCTTTTGGGGGAAAAATATATTGAGATTCTTCCTGGGAATAATTACGCTGATTGCCTGCAAAATAACGGCAATCTGTCCGGTATTGACCCCTTGCCTATGGATAAAGTGCTTAAGACAGCGCAGGATATTATGAGTAACGTGAATGATAGTTTAAATAAGATCAGGAATAAAGAAGGCACGTTGGGTAAGTTAATTTATGACGATACTATCTATAACGAGTTAGAAGCTTTAGTAGCAGACGTGCGCAGGAATCCTTGGAAACTGTTCATTAAAACCAAAGAAAAAAAATAACGTGGTTAAGACTAAAACAGTATTTAGTTGCGCCAGTTGTGGGTATCAATCAGCCCGTTGGCTGGGTAGATGCCCGGATTGCAATAGCTGGAATTCTTTTAGCGAAGAATCATTTAATGATCCGGCTGGTAAGCCCGGCCAACGCGCCGTTTCTTTATATAAGGACGCGCCGGTTTTACTCAAAGACGTCGTCGTTAATGATGACCAGAGGTTAAAAACAAATATCCGCGAGTTGGACCGGGTTTTAGGCGGTGGTATCGTGCGCGGTTCAGTCACTTTGATCGGCGGAGACCCCGGGATAGGTAAATCCACGATTTGCCTGCAAGTATCCGATCAGTTGACTAAACAAGGAACAACTGTTCTTTACGTCAGCGGTGAAGAATCGGTTTCTCAAACTAAATTGCGGGCTAAAAGATTGGGCCAGCCCGGAGCGGATAAACTTTATATCGTTAATCAGACAGACCTTTCTTTGATAACTGAATATATTAATCAAATTAAGCCGCAGGTTGTTTTTATCGACTCTATTCAGGTTATTTTTGATCCGGGGATCGGTTCTTCCGCCGGCAGTGTCAGCCAGGTGCGTGTTGCTGCCGGAATACTCACGCAGTTAGCTAAAACCACGGGCACGTCCATATTTATTATCGGCCACGTGACTAAAGAAGGCGCGATTGCCGGGCCGCGGGTTTTAGAACATATTGTCGATACTGTGCTT
>JALOBQ010000093.1 GCA_023228185.1 Candidatus Omnitrophota bacterium | reverse complement strand
ACACGGTCTCGCTGAACGCAACGAACGCCGGTGGCTCGAACACGAAGACAGCTGTCGATTACATCACGGTGAATGTCCCGGCACCGGTCGCGAACTTCAGCGCCAACCAGACTGTCGGCACAATGCCGATGGATGTCCAGTTCACCGACTTGTCAACTGAAACCCCGACTTCCTGGAACTGGTCGTTCGGTGACGGTTCACTCGCCACCGTGCAGAACCCGGTTCACACGTATGCGTCAGCCGGCATCTACACGGTCTCGTTGAACGCAACGAACGCCGGTGGATCGAACACGAAGACGATCCCAGACTATATCACGGTGAATGTCCCGGCACCAGTGGCGAACTTCAGCGCCAACCAGACGGTCGGCACAATGCCGATGGATGTCCAGTTCACTGACTCATCAATCGGTACTCCAACATCCTGGAACTGGTCGTTCGGTGACGGTGTTCTGTCAACGGCTCAGCACCCGGTTCACACGTATGCGTCAGCCGGCATCTACACGGTCTCGCTGAACGCGACGAATGCCGGTGGCTCGAACACGAAGACAGCTGTCGATTACATCACCGTGAACGTCCCGGCACCGGTCGCGAACTTCAGTGCCAACCAGACGGTCGGCACAATGCCGATGGATGTCCAGTTCACTGACTCATCAATCGGTACTCCAACATCCTGGAACTGGTCGTTCGGTGATGGTGTTCTGTCAACGGCTCAGCACCCGGTTCACACGTATGCGTCAGCCGGCATCTACACGGTCTCGCTGAACGCAACGAATGCCGGCGGCTCGAACACGAAGACTGCTGTCGATTACATCACCGTGAATGTCCCGGCACCGGTCACGAACTTCAGTGCCAACCAGACTGTCGGTACAATGCCAATGGATGTCCAGTTCACCGACTCATCAACCGGTACTCCAACAAGCTGGAACTGGTCGTTCGGTGACGGATCACTCGCTACCGTGCAGAACCCGGTACACACGTATGCGATGAACGGAACCTACACGGTCTCGCTGAACGCAACGAACGCCGGCGGCTCGAACACGAAGACGATCCCGGACTACATCACGGTAACCGTTCCGGCACCAGTAACGAACTTCACCGGCTCCCCAACGACCGGGACAGCACCATTGACGGTCACATTCACTGACTTATCCACGAACGCCCCGACCGGATGGAGTTGGGTATTCGGAGACAGCAACCAGACGAATGCAACAGTCCAGAACCCGGTGCACACGTATGAATCAGCCGGAACATACACAGTAATGTTGAACGCAACGAATGCTGGCGGGTCGAATATCACCACCCGGACGGACTACATCACGGTAACCGTTCCGGCACCGGTCGCAAACTTCACCGGCTCCCCAACGACCGGGACAGCACCATTGACGGTCACATTCACTGACTTATCCACGAACGCCCCGACCGGATGGAGTTGGGTATTTGGAGACAGCAACCAGACGAATGCAACTGTCCAGCACCCGGTGCACACGTATGAATCAGCCGGAACATACACAGTAATGTTGAACGCAACGAATGCTGGCGGGTCGAATATTACAACCCGGACGGACTACATCACGGTAACCGTTCCGGCACCAGTAGCGAACTTCACCGGCACCCCAACCAGCGGGACAGCACCGTTGACCGTCACATTCACGGACTTATCTACGAACGCTCCGACCAGTTGGAATTGGACATTCGGCGACGGCAGCATATCGGTGGAACAGCACCCGGTTCACATCTACCAAATCAACGGCACATATAGCGTATCACTTACTGCTACCAATGCAGCCGGGAGTGGAAACTTCACAAGAATAGATTACATCACGGTCAGTACCGGTATCATCACCCCAATCGCGAACTTCAGCGGCACGCCGACTTCCGGCGCAGCCCCACTAACCGTTTCATTTACCGATTCATCGAAGAACGCACCCACCAGCTGGATCTGGGACTTTGGTGATGGCAGCACATCGGTGGAACAGCACCCGGTTCACATCTACCAGGTCAACGGCACATATACCGTCTCACTGACCGCCACCAATGCAGCCGGGAGTGGGAATCTCACAAAGGCAAATTACATATCAGTTACATCAGAAGTCGTCCCACCGGTTGCCAACTTTGCCGGCACACCCACCTCCGGCAAAGCCCCATTAACAGTCACATTCACCGATTCATCGACCAACACCCCCACCAGCTGGAGCTGGAACTTTGGTGATGGTAGCACATCGGTGGAACAGCACCCGGTCCACATCTACCAGGTCAATGGTACCTATACCGTGTCGCTTACTGCAACCAATGCAGCCGGGAGTGGAAACCTCACAAGAACAGATTACATCACGGTCACTACAGGAATAATCAGACCCGTTGCTGACTTCACCGGCACTCCCACTTCCGGTACGGCACCTTTGATCGTCACGTTCACTGACTATTCCACAAACTCGCCAACCAGTTGGAACTGGACATTCGGAGATGGCAGCATATCCACGGAACAGCACCCGGTTCATAACTTCACCACTGCCGGCACCTACACCGTCGCGCTCACCGCGATAAACGATGGGGGAAACACAACCATGACTCGGTATAAGTACATCAATGTGTTCTCTTCCGCACCCGAAGCCTCGTTCAACGGGACGCCAACCTCCGGAACCGAACCATTGATCGTCACCTTCATGGACAGTTCCACCAACTCGCCAACCAGTTGGAACTGGACATTCGGCGATGGCAGCACATCGGTGGAACAGCACCCGGTTCATAACTTCACAACTGCCGGCACCTACACGGTCTCGCTCATCGCGGCAAATGCAGGTGGGAGCAATACGATAACCCGTAGCCGGTATATCACCGCATTCTCTGCCACACCCGAAGCATATTTCACGGCTACCCCGTACTTTGGCACGGTACCGTTAACCGTCACATTCACTGATAGTTCCACACAAAACCCCACGAGCTGGATCTGGGACTTTGGTGATGGCAGCTCGTCCACGGTTCAGCACCCGGCTCACACTTACAATGCGGAGGGTACCTACACAGTCTCGCTCACCGTAGCGAACACTGCAGGTACCAATACGATGAACCGGACGGTCAATGTGTTCACTACTCCGCCGGTCAATATAACTGTGGCAAACTTCACATCTGGACAACCGATTTATACCAACCTGACCCTGGTAACGAACTCGAGTACGTCCACCAATGCGACCAGCTGGAACTGGACATTCGGTGATGGAGGCACGTCAGATCTTGAAAACCCGAATCACACCTATGCAGCGCCAGGAACTTATACGGTCACGCTGACGACCACACATTCAGAAGATAACAGCAGCAGTAACAGCATGATAATGGTCAACAGCCTCACCGCACCGATTGTGACGACAAGCACCGTCTCCATGAACGTGGTCATACTCGGATTAACGCCTCAACCGGATTTTGCCAGTAATGTCACTACCGGCTCGGCACCGCTACCGGTCGCATTTACCGATAAGTCCGCCCAGTTCCCCACGAACTGGAACTGGTCGTTCGGGGATGACAACACGTCAACAGAACAGAATCCGGTTCACACCTATCTCACGGACGGTAACTATACCGTCACCCTGACCGCCTCAAATGCAATCGGGAATGATACGATCACCCGGAGCAACTACGTCACGGTACATACGTTACCGCCCGGTGCATACTTCAACGCCACCCCGGACAATGGCACAGCCCCGTTAACGGTCACATTCACGGACGGATCAACACGCTCACCCTCGAACTGGAACTGGTCGTTTGGGGATGGCAGTCTGACTAATGCAACAGTCCAGCACCCAGTACACACGTATATGACCGTCGGCAGTTACACGGTAGCGCTGACCACAACAAATGCCGGAGGGAATGACACGATCACCCGGACCAGTTACATCACCGTCCAGAACCTCACCCCTGCACCAACCGTCACCGGTATCACACCCACATCCGGCATGAATAACGCGGTCGTGGGAATAACTCACCTTGCCGGCACCGGCT
>JALOBQ010000092.1 GCA_023228185.1 Candidatus Omnitrophota bacterium | reverse complement strand
ATTTTATAAGAAAAAATATTAAGACAAATACAAAACTTAAAGAACGCAGTAAACGCAAGTTTTTTAATGATTTAAGCCTCTGATCAACCGCGTTATTTAAGAATTTCCCCAGGTCATTTATCTCAGGCAGGCGTTCTTTAAAATCCTGCAGGATCCTTCGTTCAACTTTAGATTGATGCTCGCGCTGGACCATCTTGATCAGTTCTTCCTTAAGCCCCTGATTCGAGCCAATCTGATAAGCGACAAGCATTTTATCGTAGAAAAACACTTCTGAACCAATATGCATAATTTTCTTTACGCAATATACATTAGCAAACGTAACAAGTAACACTGAAATAGCAGCAATCAACAAATTAATTTTTTGTTTTTTATCCATAGTAATTAGGCTAACCTCTTTTTAAACATCAAAACACTCATTGAAGTCATAACTAATCCGATTATTAAAAGCGGCAGAATTTGCATCCATAATATATCCATACCCACGCCTTTTAAGAATATTCCCCGCACAATAACCAGGTAGTAGCGCATAGGATTAACCACAGTAAGCCACTGGATCACCTGGGGCATATTCGCTATCGGATAAGCAAAACCCGAAAGCAATAGTGTCGGCATATAGAATAAAAATACCGTCATCATCGCTTCTTGTTGAGTCGAGGAATTTGTGGAAATCAGCAGGCCCGCGCCTAAAGTAGTGAACAAATACACGCAAGTTCCCAACAAAAGCAAAAGCAGGCTTCCTCTAAACGGAAGATGAAACCATAATATCGCAAGAATAGTGATCAAAAGAGTCTGCGCAAGCGCAATCACCCCAAAAGGCAATAACTTTCCAAAAATAAGTTCTAACGGCCGTAAAGGGCTGACAGTAAGTTGTTCCATTGTGCCGATCTCTTTTTCTCTTACGATAGCCATCGCCGTCAACAAAAGCGACATAATCGTTATAATTGAAGCGATTACGCCTGGCAAATAATAATTACGCGAGATGAGGTTTTCATTAAACCACGCGCGCTGCCTTAAGTCAACATTCGGCATACTCAGTGAGATACCCAGAGCAGAGACATCTTTTATTAATACATCATACTGGTATGCGCTCATAATCGAATCAGCGTAACCGGCAATAGTCATCGCGGTATTTGAATCAGTGCCGTCGAGAGCAAGCTGGACAGCAGCGTCATTACCTGCTTTAATATTGCGGCCAAACCCCCGGTCAATGCGCAAAACCACGCTTACCGCACCTTTATCAAGCATAAAATCTTCTTCCGCCTCGCTATTGATATAATACTTCGGCACGAAATATTTAGAGAAAGTGAACTGATTAAGCAATTGGCGGCTTTCTTTAGTATTATCCTTGTCATAGATCGCGGTAGGAATGAAATCAATATCTTTATTAGCAGCGTAACCAAAAAGAATTATCTGTATAATCGGCGAAATCAAAATAACCGACTTCATCCGCGGATCGCGCAAGACTTGCTTAAATTCTTTTATGATTATCGCTTTAATCCTCTCAAACATTAGAACACCTTCTTTTTGAATGCCTTAATCGTCAGCGCGAACATAAAAAACGCGAATAATAATAAAAATATTGCATCGTCCCACATCACATCCATACCATTGCCTTTTAAAAATAACCCACGCAATATAACAACATAATAACGCGCCGGGACAAAATATGTTATTGCCTGGACTGCTTGCGGCATATTAAAAATAGGATAAATAAACCCGGATAAAAGCATTGCCGGTATGAAAGTCGTTAAAGTTGCCAGCTGGCTTGCTAATAACTGCGTCTTGGCTACTGTCGAAATTAGTATCCCTTGAGAAAGCGCCCCGGTAAGAAACAACGCGCTTAAAAATACCAGCAATAAATAACTTCCGTTAAAAGGCACGGCAAACAGGAACCTGGCAATCAATACTCCGACGAAAAGATCAAAAAACCCAATCACAAAATACGGCAAAAATTTACCAATGATTAGTTCCGGAGCTTTCACGGGAGTAGAGATTAACTGTTCCATCGTTCCCCTCTCCCACTCTCTTGCCACGCAGATAGAAGTAAGCAGCGCGGCAATGATCATAATAATCATCGAGATTACTCCGGGAACAATAAACCACCGGCTATTTAAACCCATATTATACCAAACCCTGGAGCGCAATTGTATTGACCTTGCTGGCTTAATCCCCTGTTTGGCAAGAGCATTAACCAACAAATTAACATTATATCTTGAAACCACCGCGCTGACATAACCCATAGCAATAGTCGCGGTGCTGGAATCGCTGCCGTCAACCAACAACTGTAAAGGCGCGACTTTTCCGGATTCAATAAAATGCGAGAAATCTTTGGGGATAACTAAAGCCAACATCACCTGGCCGCTATCAATTAAATATTCAATATCCCGGTAATTATCCGTATATTTAGTTATTTTAAAATATTTCGAATTTTTGAAATTAAGCAGGAAATCACGCGAGATCTTTGATGAAGCATCCTGGTTCCATACTACAGTCGGCACTTTATCGATATCTAAGGATAACGCGTAACCGAATATTAAAAGCAGTAATACCGGTATAAACAACGCCAGTGATAAAGAACGCGGATCGCGGCGAATTTGAATAAACTCCTTATTCGATATCGCTAAAATCCTTTTAAGGTTCATTTCTCTTTATGCTCCGCGTCGTAATTTTCGATTAATGAAACAAACACATCCTCAAGGGAAGCCTTAATCTTATTCACTGAATAATCGCTTAAGCTCTGGCTCTGAAATAATCCATTAAGTTCCGCGATGGCTTTTTGGGCATTATCGGTTACCGCGTGAATATTTATCCCGAAAAGCGCGGTCTCTTTAATCGAAGAAAGCTGAGATATTTTATCAAGCCAGTTTTCAGCATGCGGCATAATAATTTCGAGAATATCGCTTTTCATAACTTTGGTTTTCATCTCTTCGGGGGTGCCCATAGCAATCATTGTGCCATGATAGATCATTACCAAGCGGTTACAATTCTCCGCTTCATCCATATAATGCGTGGTTACGAATATCGTCCGGCCGGCGGCAGCCATCTTGTTAATAATATCCCAAAAATTCGCCCGCGTGATTGGGTCCACGCCGCTAGTCGGCTCATCAAGGAAAATAATTTTCGGCTTATGAATGATCGCGCAACCCAACGCCAGGCGCTGCTTCCATCCTCCAGAGAGCGTGCTGGTTAAGCTTTTGCGAAAATCTTCTATGCCGGCTAATTCAATCGTCTCATCTTTACGTTTTTTTCTCTCATTTTTTGGAATATTATATATCCTGCTGTAAAAATCTATATTTTCTTCAACAGTAAGGTCGTCATAAAGAGAAAATTTTTGCGACATATAACCGATATTTTCCTTGATCTTAAACTGTTCCTTAACAATATCAAACCCTCCCACTGTGCCGCTGCCTGAGGTAGGCGTGTAAATACCGCAAAGCATCCTGATCGTCGTGGACTTACCCGCGCCGTTTGGCCCGAGAAAACCAAAAATTTCGCCTTGCTTAACCTCAAAATTAATATGGTTAACCGCGGTGAAAGTGCCAAACTTTTTTTCCAGGTCATTAACCGCTACAGCAACCTGATTATTTTCCATGCTTGGATTCATAGTCATTAACGATTTTAATAAACGCCTGCTCCAAAGTTTTTACGTTAACTTCTTTTTTGATATTATCGGGAGTATCGCAACGCAGAAGTTTGCCTTTATGGATCAAACCAACCCTGCGGCAGCGTTCAGCTTCATCAAGGTATGAAGTGGAATAAAGAATAGTTACTTTTTCTTTTAACAGGTCATAGAGGATTGACCAAAAGTCCCGCCGCGAAACAGGGTCAACGCCGTTGGTCGGCTCATCGAGGAATAAAACTTTCGGCGTATGCACCAAAGCGCAGGATAAGCCGAGTTTTTGTTTCATCCCACCGGATAATTTGCCGGCTAAACGTTGTTTAAAAGGCAGCAGCCCGGAAAAACCCAAAAGTTTTTCAATCTTATCAATACGCGTATCCTGGGGAACGCAAAAAACATCCGCGTAAAAGTTAATATTCTCCAAAAC
>JALOBQ010000091.1 GCA_023228185.1 Candidatus Omnitrophota bacterium | reverse complement strand
AAGTGCAACAGATTTACAGTCTGTCCCCTTTGGCCACTTGGGTACCTGCCCATATATTTTTAAGCCGGCGAGAGGAATCGAACCCCCGACCCATTGTTTACAAAACAATTGCTCTACCAACTGAGCTACGCCGGCATTAACTGCTCATTTTAACGGCTCGCGGAATTTGGTCAATAATATCCGAAGCAATCATACTTACTTGCGTCATTTGCCTGGCAGCTAAATCTCCGGCTATGCCGTGAAGATATGCCGCGTATTTGGCTGCTTGAAACTCTGTCAAACCCTGGCCTAAAAAAGCGCTGACTATTCCCGCTAACACGTCTCCGCTTCCCGCTGTTGCCATACCGGGATTACCGGTGCGATTAACATAAAACTCGCCTTTTGGGCCAGCGACCAGGCTTTTGTGGCCTTTAAGGATAATCGTAATATTATAATATTGAGCAAACTTTTTAGCAACTTCTTTTCTTCTTTTTTGCACATCTAAAAGTGAGCTATTCAGAAGGCGTGCCATCTCCTTCTCATGAGGCGTAATAATAATCTGCCGGCTGGTTTTAAGATTTCTCGCTTTAAAAATAGCCGTATCTTTGACTAAAGCATTAAGCCCATCAGCGTCAATAACCATTTTAACCGGCTGCTTGCTGACAATCTTACGGACTAATTTTTGGGTTGACGTGTTCCTGCCTAAACCAGGGCCAATCAGTAAAACCTGAGCTCGTTTGATAAACTCTGAAATTTTAGCATAAGCCTTAAAACTTAAGCAACCATCAGAAGTTTCCGCTAAAGGCAAAAGCATCACTTCCGCAAGCTTGATCCTGGTGAACGCCGCGCATAAACTTTTAGGCACACCCAGAGTAACCAGGCCTGCGCCTGAACGCATTGCCGCACGGCTTGCTAAAATTGCCGCTCCGGATAAATTTCGCGAACCGGCGAGTATAAAGATATGTCCGAAGGCCGATTTATCCGCCTTAAGTTTTCTCTGTAATAATCGCGCTGGCAACCGCATATGTTTTTACGTGAGAAATAGATAAGTGCGCGTCAAGCTTTTTGCCGCGGCCGTTTAAAAATAAACAAACCGGCTTACCTTGCGCATCATTAGATATCTGAATATCCTGCCAGGAAAGCTGATTATCTCCGGCAGCCTTAAAAACAGCCTCTTTGGCGGCAAATCTGCCGGCAAGATGCTGGAAAAAAAATGTTTTACCTTTGGCGTTTTTAATTTCATTATCGGTAAATACACGGTGCAAAAAATCATCACCCCATTTTTCCACCGCTTTGCGGATACGGTTAACTTCCGTAATGTCCACGCCTGTGCCGATAACCATTATTTGATCAACCCTTTCATTTGCCGGACTGCCGAACTTAAACCTACAAATAATGCCCGGCAGATAACCGAATAACCGATATTTAATTCGTTAATTCCGGGGATTTTTGCGATACGGCGGACATTCATATAATCCAGGCCATGTCCGGCGTTTACAATGAGATTATTTTTCCTGGCAAATAGAACAGCTTGTTTAATTTTGCAAAAAGCTTTATCTCTGCTATATTCTGATCTCGCGTCCGCGTAACAGCCGGTGTGCAGTTCAATAATCCGCGCTCCTGCGGCAATGGCCGCCTTAATTTGGTTTATCCTGGGATCAATAAATAGACTCGCCTGAATACCTCTTTTTTGGAATCTGGTTAATGCGGATTTTACTTTACGAAAATTAACCAGCACATCTAAACCGCCTTCAGTAGTAAGCTCAACTCGTTTTTCCGGCACTAAAGTCACCTGAAAAGGTTTAAGCTTTAAGGCAAAATCCACGATTCCGGCGGCTAAGGACATCTCCATATTCAAGTTAACTTTTAATCTTTTCTTTAATAATAATAAATCCGCCTCCTGAATATGCCTGCGGTCTTCGCGTAGATGGGCGACGATGCTATTTGCGCCGGATTTTTGACAAATTAATGCCGCTTCCAACGGCTGAGGATAATTGCCGCGGCGGGCTTGCCGCAAAGTCGCCACATGATCAATATTTATGCCGAGTTTAAGCATTAAAGATTAGGCTGTTCGCCTCTGACATAAAACCAGAGCACCACCGCTAAAGCCAAGGCAATCAGTTTTAACCAAGGATGGTATGTAAACAAATGAATTAGGCGCTTGAAAATACCGGTTTTATTGATTTTCATTTTATTTTAAAAATCTCCCTGATTTTAATCTTTAATTCTTCTTGGCCAAGGTCTTTGTGCAGTTTGCCTTTATAAACCAAAGAAATATCCTGGCGTTCCTCGGAAACAACAATCACAATCGCGTCTGTTTCTTCGCTTAATCCTAAAGCAGCCCTGTGGCGCGTGCCAAAAAGCCGGCTGATCTCCTGTTTGCTTGTTAAAGGCAAGATACAACCAGCGGCGCTGATCCGGTTATGCTGAAGAATAATCGCCCCGTCGTGCAAAAGATTATTTGGCGCAAAAATCGCCTGAATCAACTCTGAACTCACATTCGCGTCAATATTCACGCCGCTTTGTAAATATGAAGTTAACGGATCGGCTCTTTCCAGGACAATCAAAGCGCCGATTTTGTTACGCGAAAGGTTTTCACAAGCCTGGCCGATTTCATCAAGCATTAAATCTAGTTCTTCGGCTTTTAGGCCAATGTTAAAAATCCGTCGTTTTCCTAATTTAGCCAAGCCCTGGCGGATCTCAGGATGGAAAATTACAAGCAAAACAATAACTGAAATCCCGAAAAGCTGCTGCAATAACCAATCCAATACCGTAAAATTTAGTTTCTGAAAAAGAAAAGACGCTAAAAACAAAACGATAATTCCGCGTAAAACTTGGCTGCCCCGGGTGCCTTCAAAAAAAAGTATAAACTGGTAAATCACAGACCAGAGTATAATAATTTCAATAAACTGCCTCCAATTAAACAATAAATTAGGCATAATAGTTTTCCTTTATCGCGTCGGACACTTTCAAAGCCTGACTGACAGCCTTCACGTCATGCACCCTGACGATTTGCGCGCCTTTTAAACTTGCCAGAACAGTCGCTGAAAGCGTGCCGGATAATAACGCGCCGGCGTCTTTTCCGGCCAATCCTTTAATAAAAGATTTTCTGGAAACGCCCACCATTACCGGTTTACCTAAAATTTTAAGTTCATCCAGATGGTTTAAAATTTCCAGGTTATGCTCAGCCGTTTTTCCAAAACCGATACCCGGGTCAACGACGATTTTTTCCGGTTTTATCCCTTCGTTTTCTGCCCGGTTTATTGCCGCAGATAGCTCTTCAATAATTTCATCTAAGAAAGACCGGTAAAAAATATTTTTTTGCATCGTTGCCGGAGAACCTCCGCGCATATGCATGATTATGACTGTTGCTTTAGACGCGCTAATTAATCGCCGCATTGCCGCGGCTCTTAATCCGGATATATCATTAACAATCAGAGCTCCGGCGCCAAGCGCGGATTTCGCAACCAGCGGTTTGTAAGTATCTACGGATATCGGCACCTTAATTTTTTTGGCTAAAAATTTGATCACTGATTCAACGCGTTTAATTTCTTCTTTAGCGTTTACGAAAGAAGCGTTTGGCCGGCTGGATTCGCCGCCGATATCTAAAATATCCGCCCCGTCAGCGACTAATTTTTCAGCAATGCCTAAGATAGCCGGCAGGTCTTTTTTAGCCAATAAATGATAAAGCCCGTCACCGCTAAAAGAATCAGGCGTCAGGTTCATAATCGCCATGATCCGGGTTTTGCGTCCCAGGCTCAATTTGAAAGAGCCAATCTCTAAAACAAACTTTTCCTTCTGATAACAATTAATCGCGTCTAATAATATTTGCGCTTGTTCTTTTAGCCCAAAAGGCTGCAGTTTAAGTTTTTCTACTAAACGTTGAAATTGAGAAAGGGTGCCGAAACTCAAACAATCTGAAGTTTTAAGTTTCCCATTCAATACGCCGCGACTAACCGCAGTATCACCCCCCAGAGAAAGCATCTCTTGTTTTAAAATATTAGCCGCGAGACTACTTAAATCCTTAAATAAAACCGCGAAAGTCATCACTTTACCAAGCATAATCTTAATGCCGCAGGGGTCAACTCCGA
>JALOBQ010000090.1 GCA_023228185.1 Candidatus Omnitrophota bacterium | reverse complement strand
TATCGCCGGTAAACATCCGAGTTTGCAATACCTGGATATGCCTGAAGCAATCCGGCATTGCACTAAAGGCATCGGTATCTGGGATTGGGCCAGTAATGACCAAGGCAAAGAACCGGATGTAGTAATGGCCTGCGCCGGCGATGTGCCTACTTTAGAGACTTTGGCTTGCGTGGATATCTTAAGGCGTTTTTTCCCCGAATTGCTTGTGCGCGTTGTCAATGTTGTGGATTTGATGACTTTACAGCCGCAAAGCGAGCATCCGCATGGATTGTCGGATAAAGATTTTGACAGCCTGTTTACTACGGATAAACCTGTGATCTTTGCTTTTCATGGTTATCCCTGGTTGATCCATAGATTAATTTACCGCCGGACAAATCATAAAAACGTGCATGTGCGCGGCTATAAAGAAGAAGGCACAACCACTACGCCTTTTGATATGACAGTATTAAACGAATTGGACCGTTTTAACCTGGCTGATGATGTGATTGACCGCTTGCCGCAATTGCAAAATCGTTGTGCTCACGTAAAAGAATGGTTACACAATAAACTGATCGAGCATAAGCAGTATATTAATGAACATGGAGAGGATATGCCGGAGATCCGGCAATGGAAATGGCCATATCCAAAAAAACCTTGACAGGGCAACAGTAGAAGAAGTATAATCGCAGGATAAATTTAACGATTTAAGTACCATCTGAAGGCCGCTTTTTAAGCCACTCTGAATTTTTTACCCGCTAAAAGAAAGCCCGAAGATATAAAATCAATATTTAAATAATCAAAAGGAGGAAAAAGTGAAAGGTTTTGATTTGTTATTGCTTGCTCCCGTGGGTTCGATATTGGCTCTCTCATTTGCTTTTTATCTTGTGCTTTGGCTGCTTAAACAGGATGAAGGCACGGACAAAATGAAAGAAATAGCTTTGGCTGTCAGGATTGGCGCCCAGGCTTATTTGAAAAGACAGTATATCGGAGTAACTTTGTTTTTTGCCGTGGTGTTTTTTATCCTTTTAGGAATGGCCTTTAAAAATTATCTGGTTATCTTTGTGCCATTTGCTTTTCTTACCGGCGGTTTTTTCTCCGGTTTATCCGGTTTTATCGGAATGACCGTTGCCACAAAATCATCAAACCGCACAGCGGCAGCAGCGACAAAAAGCCTTAATTCCGGTTTACGCGTGGCTTTTTCCAGCGGCGCGGTAATGGGATTAACCGTAGTTGGTTTAGGTTTATTAGATTTAAGTGTTTGGTATTATTTTCTGAATTGGTATTATTCCTGCCATGCAATCCCTGCTGGTATGGATAAAATCGCGGCAATCACTTCGACAATGCTTTGTTTTGGTATGGGCGCCAGCTCTCAGGCACTTTTTGCCAGGGTCGGCGGCGGTATTTTTACTAAAGCAGCTGACGTAGGCGCGGATCTGGTGGGTAAAGTTGAAGCAGGCATTCCCGAGGATGACCCAAGAAATCCGGCTGTTATCGCTGATAATGTAGGTGATAATGTCGGCGATGTTGCCGGTATGGGCGCTGACCTTTATGAATCTTATGTTGGTTCAATCGTGGCGACTTCAGCTTTAGGCGTGGCAGCGGGCCTGGGTTTATCAGGCGTTACTGTGCCAATGGTTATGGCCGCGGTTGGGGTAATTGCTTCAATCATCGGGACATTTTTTGTAAAAAGCAGGGAAGAAGCGAGCCAGAAAGTATTGTTGGCGGCTTTAAGGAAAGGTGTTTTTGCCAGCTCTTTTATTGTGGCAATAGTTTCATATTTTTTGATCAGAGCTACTTTAGGCGTTGAAAATATCGGTATTTATTGGTCAGTTTTAGCCGGGCTTTTGGCCGGCGTGTTAATCGGTAATGTCACTGAATATTATACTTCCAGTGGTTTTAAACCCACGCGTTTTATCGCAGAGCAGGCATTAACTGGCCCGGCAACAGTAATTATCGGCGGGTTAGCAGTAGGGATGATGTCAACAGCGCTTCCCGTGCTTATTGTCGGCGCGGCGATATTAGCCAGTTATTTTCTATCCGGCGGAGCAACAAATCCCAATCTTGGCCTTTACGGGATTTCTATTTCCGCTGTAGGTATGCTTTCAACTTTGGGAATTACTCTTGCCACGGATGCTTACGGGCCGGTTGCTGATAATGCCGGCGGAAACGCGGAAATGGCGCATCTGCCTCCGGAAGTAAGAAAAAGAACTGATGCTTTAGATTCATTGGGCAACACTACCGCAGCAACCGGAAAAGGATTCGCGATTGGTTCAGCGGCATTAACCGCTCTTGCGTTGATCGCGGCATATCGCGACCAGGTGCTTTTATTAGGCAAGGAAATGAGCTTAAGCCTGATGAACCCGAATATTCTGGTGGGATTATTTATTGGCGCGATGCTTCCGTTTTTCTTCTGTTCGATGACTATGCGCGCTGTGGGCAGAGCCGCGGGGAAAATCGTCGTGGAAGTGCGCCGCCAGTTTAAAGAGATCATCGGGATTATGGACGGCACAGCCAAGCCTGATTACGCCCGTTGCGTAACTATTGCCACGAGCGCCGCGCAAAAAGAAATGATCGCGCCTTCTCTTTTAGCGATTGCCGCGCCGATTTTGGTGGGTATTTTTGTCGGCGTTGAAGCTGAAGTTGGCCTTTTATGCGGAGCAACAGCCAGTGGTTTTGTGCTGGCGATTATGATGGCTAATTCCGGCGGGGCATGGGATAACGCCAAAAAATATATCGAAGAAGGCAATTACGGCGGCAAGGGTTCGCCAGCGCATAAAGCCGGGGTTGTCGGAGATACAGTGGGTGATCCATTCAAAGATACTTCCGGCCCCAGCTTGAATATATTGATCAAACTGATGTCGATGGTTTCGATCGTATTTGCTTCATTTATTGTTTCCAATTCATTCTTCAAATAATGATCCAGTAAATAAATACAGCCTTGGTTAATTTTATGCCAAGGCTGTATTTATTTGTAAAACTAATTCCTCTTTAAAATGAAAACCAAGCTAAAATTATTATTAATTTGGTTGATTGCCTTAAGCGTAGTCATCTTTACTTCTTACCAGGCGTATTGCCGTTATCAGGATATCGCGCTTAAAAAAATGCTTTTAGAAAAAAGAAAAGCTGCCTGGTCTGATTTGGAAATTAAACTTAAACAGCGCGCTTTAAGTTTTAAAGGCACAGTGGGTTTAGTGGTTAAAGATTTAGATACCGGCTGGCAGATAGATTTAAATCAGGGTAGATTAATGCCTTCGGCAAGTTTAGTTAAAATTCCGATTATGCTTGCCTTTTTTTACGCTGATCGCGAGGGGAAGGTCAGTTTGAAAAAGGAACTTTACCTCAAGAACAATGATAAAGTTGCTGGCTCAAAAGTCTTAGGCAATTTGCCTACCGGTAGCCGTTTTACGGTAGAGGAGTTATTTAATCCGATGATTACCCAGAGCGATAACGCCGCGGCTAACGCGTTGATCAGCCTGATGGGTTTTGATAAGTTGAATGATTATTTTAAACGTATTGGTTTAAAGAATACTAATCTTGCGCGGAAAATGATGGATTTTTCCAGAAGAAAATCCGGCGTGGAAAATTATACTACTGCCGCTGATTGCGCGTATCTTTTTGACCAGCTTTACGCGGGAAATTTTTTAAGTGAAGATGTTTCCCGGCGCTGTTTGGAGATTTTAGGCGGCCAGAAAATCAACGACCGTATTCCCAGGAAACTACCCAAGGCAAGTGTTTTTGTGGCGCATAAAACAGGATTAGAAAGGCATATTTGCCATGACGTAGGGATAGTTTTTACTCCCAAGGGCGATTTTCTGATCTGCGTTTTGGTAAAACATGGGGATAAAACAGCGCGCAATGCCAAAAAATTAATCGCCAATATCGCTTTACTTACCTATAATTATTACTGCAATAACTAATCTTTTCATTGTGTTAAGCCGGTTTATTTGTTAACATAATTTCATTAAAGAATCAGGTTCCCAAACTAAAAAATAAATGCAAAATCAAATTGATTTAAACAAATTGTCCGGTATCTCTGACGCTGATGCCGTCTTGCGGATCCAAAGGGAAGGTTATAATGAACTTCCTTCCCAGAGGAAGCGCAGTGTTTTGCTGATACTGTTTAATGTAGTTAAGGAGCCGATGCTTTCATTACTGCTTGGCTGCGGCTTGATCTATTTGCTGTTAGGCGAGCCGGAT
>JALOBQ010000012.1 GCA_023228185.1 Candidatus Omnitrophota bacterium | reverse complement strand
TGAACCGGAATCGGGAAAATTCTCTGAGCCGGAGATCGCTCATTACCGTGATGTGCTTGACGCTTTAAAAAAACGCGGTATTCAGCCGGTAGTTACACTGCATCATTTTACTAATCCTGTATGGTTTATGCGTACAGGCGGCTGGCTGAAACCTTCTGCTTGCGAGTATTTTCTGCGTTTTACGGAAAGAATCGTAAAAGAGTTTGCTAAAGACGTAAAATTCTGGGTGACGATCAATGAGCCTAATGTTTATGCCTATTATGGCTATCTTTTGGGCGATTGGCCGCCGCAGGAAAAATCACTCTTAAAAACAAAAATAGTTTTAGATCATCTCGCCTTAAGCCATATCCGGGCCTACCGGTTAATTCACGACATCTATAAACAAAATAATCTTGCTTCTCCGATGGTAAGTATCAGCGCTAACTTGCAGGCTTTTGAGTATTGCCGGCCCACGTTGGCCAATAAGCTGGCTGTTTATTTACGGAATAAATTTTATAATCTGCATTCTATTGAGCGGCTTTTTTGCCGTGATAGCTTAGATTATATCGGCGTTAATTATTATGGCCGGGCGCTTGTTGACGTCAAGAAATTCGGTTTAAGGCACTTGCTTTCGGATAATTGCAACGAGAATCATCTGCCGTTAAAAAAGAATTCTTTAGGTTGGGATATTTACCCTCTGGGATTATATAAACTTTTAATGCAGCTTAAAAAATACAAATTGCCGGTTTTAATCACGGAAAACGGCATCTGCACGGATAATGACGCTCTGCGTTGGGAGTATATCCAGGGCCACTTAAGGCAGGCCCATCGGGCGATAGAAGATGGAGTGGAAGTTTTAGGGTATATTTATTGGTCTTTGCTTGATAATTTTGAGTGGGATAAAGGGTTTGCTCCCCGTTTTGGATTAATTGACGTAAATTACAGCGATTATAAACGCACCATAAGAGAAAGCGCAAAACTTATGGCAGATGTTTGTAAAACCGGCAGGTTGACCTGATTATGGAAAAAGAATTTTTAATCAAAGAGATGCCTTTGTTCTCGCAGGTCTCGGCTAAGGAATTAGCGGTGATCCTGGAGCGTTCCGAAGCCCGCGAATATAAAAAAGGCGAATTGATTTACGCCGAAGGCGCCGCCCCAAGCGCGTTTTACTGTATTATCTCCGGAAGGGTGTTAGTTTATACGCTCGGCCAGGATAAGCAGCGCAACGAGTTGGAATACTTGCATCGGGGAAAATATTTCGGGATCATTTCTCTGTTAACTAATGAGCCGCATTCAGTAAGCGCCGAAGCGATCAATGATTGTTTAATTTTAGTGGTTCAAAAAGATGATTTTGATTTTTTGCTTCAGGCGATCCCTTCTTTAGCGGTAGATTTAAGCCGCACATTAAGCCGCAGGCTTAAGCGTAAAGACATCCACCAGAAGACAATTTTTGAAAGCACGGTAATTTCAGTATTTAGTTCTTATTCACAGGCTGGTAAAACAGTTTACGCTTTGAATCTGGGCTTAAGCCTGCAGAAGGAAACGCATAAATCCGTAATCATTCTCGACCTTTTGCCTAAAGACAGGATGCACACTTTGCCGGGCAAGTTAGAATTAGGGCAAAAAGAAGTATTTGACCTTTCCGCCGATGTCCCAGAAGGCCAGCGCGCGTTTAACGATTATATTATGAGAAGCAAATTTAATCTGGACCTGATTTGTTTCCATTATCAGGAAGAGGATGCGTTTTGTTTAAAGAAGCTGGTTGAGATCATCAGCGCGTTGGTCAATGATTACCATTATATAATTATGGATTTGCCTTCAGTAATGGACCGTTCAATTATTCATATGTTGAATCAGTCTGACCTGATACATATTTTAAGCAGCCCTGATCCGGTTGATTTAAAACGCACCAATCATCTGGTCGGCCGGCTGAAAGATGAATTTAATTTTAATCCCGGCAAGATCCATATTATTATTAACGAATATAAATTATCCAAGATCGATCATGCCGAGCAGTTAAGCGTTTTAGGCCAGGATGTTTTTGCCACGATGCCAAAAATAGATTTTACTTCCGTAGACAGGTTGGTTATTGATCAGCCGGACGGCGAATACGCTAAGGCAATTCGCAGGATTGCCCGCTCTCTGGGCGATTCTTTAGTAGGATTGGTTCTGGGCGTCGGGTTTGGTTATGGTTTTTGCCATATCGGCGTGCTGAAAGTTATTGAAGAAGAAAAAATCCCGATTGATATTATCGCCGGTTCCAGCATCGGTTCATTGATTGCCTGCCTTTGGGCGATGGGAAAAAGCAGCGATGAAATATTAAAAATTACCAGTGAATTTCAGGAGCGGAAACATATTTGGGGTTTAGTGGATGTTACTTTCCCGCTTTTAGGATTCATTAAGGGCGATAAACTTTACCGTTTTTTAAAACGCCACCTGGGGGATAAAACTTTTTATGATCTGCGTATGCCTTTACGGATTATTGCCAGCGATGTGCGTAAAAAAGAGCCAAAAGTTTTTGATAAAGGCCCTCTCGTGGACGCGGTAATGGCTTCTTGCGCGATGCCCGGAGTATTTACTCCTTTTAAACTTAAGGGCCAGATGCTTTTTGACGGAGGAGTAATTAATCCTTTACCTACGGAAGTCCTTTTAAATATGGGTGTTAAAAAAATTATTGCCGTAAATGTTACGCCTTCGCGTGAAGATTTTGCGCGCCAGATTAGCAAAATCAAGGGCCAGGTTTCCGGCGCTGACGCTTTAGGTGAAAAAAAATTAAAGTGGTTTGATCTCTCTGGAAGATTAAAAAATATTTTTAAAATTAATATTGTTGATATAATCTTTAGCAGCGTGGAAGTCTTACAGTCAGAAGTAGCCAGAAAAGAAGCGGAATTGGCAGATGTGGTGTTACATCCTAATACAGACGGCCTATTCTGGCTGGATTTGCATAAGGCCCAGGAATTTGCCAAAAGAGGTGAAATAGAGGCGCGTAAAAATTTGGATAAGATCCGTCAACTGGTTAATGAATAAGGAGGTTTGATGAAAATTAGCAATAGATGTTTTTTTCCGTGTATGAAATACTACATATTACCTGTTATTTTTTTCCTGGTTGGTTGCGCTTCGGTTAAAGAGGCGGGTAAGGGGTTTTTAGGCGTATCCACGAATGTCTTGGAAGAAACCCGGCCGCAGGCTGAAAAAGAAATTTTTGTGATTGATATGATTAGTTGTTATGATAAGGTGAAACTTGCTTTAGCCGATAGCAAAGCCTATATCTACGCAGAAAAATCCTCTCCTAAGATGATCGCAATTTATCTTACTGAGGATGATACAACCTGCGTGGGCCTGTTTTTCAGCGAAAATAATCTGCATCAAACTTTGGTGGAGATCTCAAGCCCGAGCACTTACGCTAAAGAAACTGTAGCCAAAAACGTATTCGGGGCGATGAAACAATATGTTGTTAAAAAAGATAATCCGGAAAGGAAAATAGATGCCCAAACAGAAAAACTCAATCAATGATCTGATTAAGCTTTGTCATACGGTTGCTAAAAGCAAAGGCTGGTGGGAAACTGAACGTAACGACGGTGAACTTATCGCTTTAATGCATTCGGAGCTTTCTGAAGCCTTAGAAGCGCTGCGTAGTCATTTGGGCAAAGATGAGTTAGCTGAAGAATTAGCCGATTGTTGTATCCGTATATTTGATTACTGTGGTTCCAGGAAGATAGACCTGGAAAAATCTCTGTTAAAAAAGATAGAGTATAACAAGACCCGGCCATACAGGCATGGGAAGAAATTCTAATTAGCCAAGGAGGCATTCATGCCGTATGACAGCAGTTTAGATACGCAGGTTTTTACCCGTTTTTGGGAGAATGATTCAGGCAAGGTAGTAGTAAGCGTTTATTCTTACAATCAGGGTTTAAAGAAACTTCAGATTGTCCGGGAAATCAAAGATAAAAACGGCGAATTTGCTTTTGCTAAACTTGGCCGTTTAACCAAAGAAGAAACCGAAGGTATCTTACCGTTGATCCAGGAAGCGCTTAAATCGATGTAGGAGGATACTTTTGAATAAGAGGAAAAGAGATAGCTGGGGGTCGCGTTTAGGTATTATTATGGCTGTCGCGGGTTCTGCCATTGGTTTGGGAAATTTTTTACGTTTTCCGGCTAAAGCCGCGGCAAATGGCGGCGGCGCGTTTATGATACCATATTTTATTTCTTTTCTTCTGTTAGGTATTCCTTTGATCTGGGTGGAGTGGACACTTGGCCGCTATGGCGGCGGTTTTGGCCATGGCACTGCGCCGGGTATATTCCACAGTGTCTGGCGGAAGAACCGCTTTATCAAGTATTTCGGCGTGATCGGTATCTTCGGGCCTTTAGTTATTTTTATATATTATACTTTTATTGAATCCTGGACTTTGGCTTTTAGTTATTTTGCTCTTTTTGGTAAATACACTGCCTTGACAGATCAAGTGTCAATGAGTAATTTTTTAACCGCTTTTCAAGGCCTGACTAAAAATCAATATTTTCAGGGTATTGGCACAGCTTATTTGTTTTTTCTGATCACTTTTATCGCTAATATCGCGGTTATTTATTATGGGATTAAGGGTGGTATAGAAAAACTTTGTAAGTGGGCTTTGCCTACTTTGTTCATATTTGGTTTAGTGTTAATGATGAAAGTATTATTCTTGGGAGTTCCAGATGCCGCTAAGCCGGATTGGAATGTGAGTAATGGTTTTGGGTTTCTCTGGAATGCTGATTTTTCGAGTTTATTTTCCGCTAAAGTTTGGCTGGAAGCTGCCGGCCAGATATTTTTTACTTTAAGCGTTGGCATAGGTACGATTTTAACATACGCCAGTTATTTATCCAAGGGCGATGATGTCGCGCTAAGCGGACTTACTGCCGCTGCGACTAATGAGATCGCTGAAGTTATCCTTGGGGCAAGTATTGTCATTCCGGCGGCTTTTGTTTTTTTCGGGCCGAATGAGATGAAATCTATTGTTACTTCCGGAATATTTAATTTGGGGTTTGTGACCATGCCTTTGGTGCTGAATAAATTACCCTGGCCGCAAATATTCGGTTTTTTCTGGTTTTTCCTGCTATTTTTAGCCGGGATTACATCTTCTGTTTCTTTGGCTCAGCCGGCAGTGGCGTTTTTAGAGGACGAATTTGATATCAGCCGTAAAAAAGCTGTTTATATCCTTGGTATTGCCGCGTTTATTTTAAGCCAACCGGTAATTTTTTTCCTTGGCCGCGGCGTAGTTGACGAACTGGATTTTTGGGGAGGTACTTTTTTCTTAGTGGTGTTTGCTTTGATAGAAACTTTGCTTTTTGCCTGGGTTTTTGGCATGGATAAGGCTTGGGATGAGATACACCGCGGCGCGGATATGCGCGTGCCGAAGATTTATAAATTTATTATTAAATACGTTACGCCGTTATTTTTGTTTTTTATCCTGGGTTCCTGGTTCTGGCAGGAACTAATGCCCAAGATGTCTATGCAGAATATTGCTTTAGCGGATAGGCCGTATATTTTGGGCACGCGTATTGTGTTGGCGTTATTATTTATAATTTTAGCGCTATTGGTGAGGATTGCCTGGAAGCGCAGAAGCAGGCAGAACTTAGAAGGTGAAAAATGAATTTAAGCGGCTGGGTTTTATTAACTTTATCCTGGGGTTTTATTTTGGGATTGACGTATCTTTGTTTTAAAAAAGTATTTTCAGCGAAAAAAATACGATGAAAAAAGCAGCATTATTTCTGGTTTTAATTTTATTTATCGTGAATCTGTCAGGTTGCGCTCCTTTAATCATCGGCGCGGCAGCCGGAGGTATGGGGGCTTACGCGATAAGCCGCGATACTCTGCAAGGGGATTCGGATAAATCTTTTGACGCGCTTTGGGATTCGGCAATTACCGTGTCCAGGATCAAGGGCACAATCAAATTAGATGATGCCTCAAGAGGGCATATCGAGATGGTTGCTGATGGGTCATATGTTTGGATAAATATTATCCGGCTTACCCAGGCTACTACGCGGGTGAAGATTTCAGCAAGAAAATGCCATTTTCCAAATTTTAGCCTTGCCCAGGATATTTACGTGAAAATTGTTTCCGAGGCTAAATAAGGCCAATTTTGAAAAGCGGCAGGGCGGATCATAAATTCCTCTTTCTTTTTTAAGAAAGTTGTGTACAATATATGAATTATTGATTTTTTAAAAGAAATTTTAGCCGAGATAGCTCAGTGGTAGAGCGCGGCCCTGAAAAGGCCGGCGTGGGGGGTCCGATTCCCTCTCTCGGCACCATTTTAAGAAATGGTTACAATTGCCGAAGGCAATTGTGTTTATTTGCTCGAAACATTCAGTAAAAACAAGTTTTTCCTGTTTGTTTCTCGCAAATAAACTTGCCGAGTTCGGGGCCCGCGCCTTTCAGGCTTGTGTCCCTCTCTCGGCATTTTAAATAAAAAAGAGAAATGAAAGTTTCTTTTTTTTATTTGTAAGCGTCAATAAAGAAAAACCCCGCGCCAGATTTATCTTACGCGGGGTTTTGTTTTAGGTAGTCTACTTATATTTTACTTACGTTAGTTGCCTGATCGCCTTTAGGGCCTTGAGTGACTTCGAACTCTACTTCATCGCCTTCTGCTAAGGATTTATAACCATCTCCTTTGACAGCGCTGAAATGCACAAATACATCTTTGCCATCTTCAGAAGTAATAAAGCCGTAACCTTTTTGATTACTAAACCACTTTACTTTGCCTTTTGCCATGTTTTACCTCTCACCTCCTTCAAGATAATAAAAAAGCCGCAAAGCATGGTTTTGTTAGTGTCACTGCTTGCGGTTTGATGTGTTGCTAAACAATTTCTTTGTTTCTCCTGCAAAATTTGTTAATAACAAAATTAATATAACATTAATCCGGTTTTTGTCAACTATTTTTTAAGATAAAGTGTTCAGTATCAATTAGTTGGTTACATTTTTAAGTGAGTGGCCTGATTATTTTTTCGCAAAGTAAGCTAATTGTTTGACTATTCTTAAGGAATTGGTATAATATTGGACAAATTACGCATAAAGGCTTCGAAACTTAAGAGTTAGGCTTTGGTTTGTGTGTTCTACCGCTGGATTTAGCGGATATTTTGGTTAGAGTAATTTTGCCGATGTAGCTCAGTTGGTAGAGCAGGACTTTCGTAAAGTCAAGGTCGGTGGTTCGATTCCACTCATCGGCTTATAATTATGGCTGCTGCGTTATAGGTCAGGATATGTCTAAATTTAGAAAAGTACTTAAAAACCGTAATTTTTTTCTGCTTTGGTTAGGCCAGATTATTTCCCAGCTTGGCGATAGGCTCGGCCAAATGGCTTTAATTGCTTTTGTCTATATGCGCGCCCCGGGTTCAGCCATTCAAATAGCTAAAATCCTTTCATTTACGATCATTCCCGTGTTTCTGATCGGCCCGTTAGCAGGCGTTTATGTTGACCGTTGGGATAGAAGGCGGACAATGTTTGTTTGTGATTTTATCCGCAGCGTGCTGATTTTAACTATTCCGCTGTTTTTATTTTATAGCAAAAGCCTGGTTCCTGTTTATCTGATTATTTTTATTGTTTTTTCCATTGGCCGTTTTTTCGTGCCGGCAAAACTTTCAATTATCCCTGAGCTGGTGGATAAAAATGACCTTTTGATCGCCAATTCCCTGGTTAATACTACCGGGATGATTGCCGCGATATTAGGTTTCGGCATCAGCGGAGTGGTAGTAGAGTGGCTGGGGGCAAAAAGCGGTTTTTACCTCGATGCTTTAGGTTTTCTGGTTTCCGGCACTTTAATCTTCCTGATTGTCAAAAAATTTAATTCTTTGGTTAATTTCAGGGAAGTAAGCGAAGAGATTGTCCAGGTGATCAGGAAATCCGTTTTCCAGGAGATTAAAGAGGGAGTGTTCTATTTTATCCGCAATAAGAATATCCGTTTTACCGCCGGGATAATTTTCGCTCTTTGGTCGGCTCTCGGCGCGGTCTATGTGGTAGTAATTGTTTTTGTGCAAAAGTCCCTGCATTCAGCAACCAAGGATTTAGGGTTATTAGCGATGTTTTTGGGTATCGGTTTATTCCTTGGTTCGCTTATTTACGGCAAATTCGGCCAGCGTATCTCTCACTATAAAACAATATTCAGTTCTTTGGCCTTAAGCGGATTTATGTTGATTATTTTCGCTTTAGGTATAAACTATTATCCGAATTTTGCTACTGCTGCTGGTTTGGCTTTGTTATTAGGTATTGCGATCGCTCCGATTATGATTGCTTCGAATACGATAATCCATAATGCCAGCGATAATGAGATGTTGGGCAAGATCTTCAGTTCTTTGGAGATCGTGATGCATTTAGGGTTTTTGTTGTTTATGTTTATCAGCAGTATGTTGGCGGAGAAATTTTCCCAGCTGGGCATTTTGGTAATCGTAGGATGTATTTTTAGTGTTTTAGGTTTATTAAATCTATTTATTAATCGTAAATTATCATGGTTAGAATAAAAGACAATAAGGAATACGTTCAGGACAGCCCGATAGAGCAGTTGCCTGTTTCGCAAAGGGTTTATATCCCTTTGATTCAGCATTTAGGCAAGATTTGCAATCCGGAAGTTAAAAGCGGCGATAGCGTTACGGTTGGCCAGAGGATTGCCGGTTCTGACGCTAACATTTGCGCGTTTGTGCATTCTTCGGTTTCCGGCAAGGTGGTTAGCTTGCAGGATTACGCGCATCCTGTTTTAGGCAGGGCAAAGGCGATAGTCATTGAGCGGGATAACCAATCGCAGGCCTGGCAGGCTGTTCCCAGAAGCCAGGATGATATTTACCGGTTAAGCGCTAAAGAGATCATCAAAATAGTCCAGGATGCCGGTATCGTCGGTATGGGCGGAGCAAGTTTTCCTACGCATGTAAAACTTAATCCTACAAAACCGGTGGATACTTTAATTATCAATGCCGCTGAATGCGAGCCGTATCTGGCAGCTGATTACCGTCTGATAATCGAGAAAACTCAAGAATTTTTGCGCGGTATCCAGATAGTTGCCAAATGCCTTGGTGTAAAAAAAGTTTATATTGGTATCGAGGCAAATCATTTAAAGGCAATTGAAGTACTTAACTCGTTTTTCGGCCGAACACCTATCACCGATAACCTAACACCTAAAGTGGTGGTTTTGAAAGCAGAATATCCGCAGGGAGGAGAAAAGCAGTTAATCCAAAGTATTTTAGGCAAGCAAATTCCCCGCGGAAAATTGCCTTTTGATATTGGTGTAGTGGTGCAGAATGTCGCGACAATTTACGCTATTTATGAAGCGGTTTACAAGAATAAGCCGCTTTACGAAAGGGTGGTTTCGGTTACGGGAAGCTGTTTAAGCAACCCCAAAAATTTACTCGTGCGTATCGGCACGCCGATCAGGGAATTAATTGATTTTTGCGCTCCTTTAAAAGAAGAACCGGTTAAAGTAATCACCGGCGGCCCGATGATGGGTATCTCGCAGTTTACGCTTGATACGCCGGTAATTAAATCAACCAATGGCGTGCTTTTATTGACTGAGAAAGAAAGCAAAATATTAGAAGAGGATGTTTGTATCCGTTGCGGCGCTTGTGTGCGCGCCTGCCCCGTGGGATTAATGCCCTGTTTGATAAATCTGGCAGCTGAAAAAAGGCTTTGGAGCCTGGCTAAACAATATGCGGCTTCGGATTGTATTGAATGCGGCTTATGCAGTTATGTTTGCCCGGCGAATAGAAATCTTGTTCAGTCAATTAAAATGGCTAAATTTGAGGCATTGACAATAAAATGAAAGAAATAGTCCGTTATGGTTTTGTGCTTACTTTAATTTGCGCGATTTCCGCCGGGCTTTTAGCCGGGGCGAATATGATTACCAAACCTAAAATAGCTCTGCAAAAAGCCAATGAGGAAAAAGCGGCTTTAGAAGAAGTAATGCCGCAGGCTGAAAAATTTGAAGCAGTGAAGATATCCGAAGATTCGCAATATTATAAAGCTTTCGACAAATCCGGGATTTTTCTCGGCGCGGCTTTTAAAGCCAGCGCAAAAGGTTACTCCAGCGTAATCGAGGTTTTAGCAGGCATGCTTAAAAACGGAACGATTACCGTGATCAAAGTTGTTTCTCAAAGTGAAACTCCCGGGCTTGGTTCGCGGATAGCCGAAGCTAAATTTACCAGCCAGTTTTCCGGCAAAGACTCTGCGCTTAGCGGCGTGCAGGCGATCAGCGGAGCGACGATCTCTAGCCGCGCGGTGATTAACGCCGTAAAACAAAAAGCGCAGGAAATAAAAATTTTAATTGAAAATGAAAAATAATTTAAACGTTAACGTATCGCCGCATATTCACACTAATGAATCTACCGCTAAAATTATGTGGTGGGTGGTTGCTAGCCTCATTCCAGCCGGTTGCGCGGGTGTTTTTATTTTTGGTTTAAACGCGCTTTGGGTGATTATTTTAAGTGTTCTTACGGCGCTTCTGGCAGAGTTAACCTGGCAGGTGCTTACTAAAAGAAAGGTTACGATTTCCGACGGCAGCGCTTTTCTCACCGGGTTGATTTTAGCTTATAATCTTCCTGCCGGAGTTCCTCTCTGGCTGCCTGTGGTGGGCGCGATTTTTTCCATTATTATCGGCAAACAAATATTCGGCGGCCTGGGGCAGAATATTTTTAACCCCGCCTTAGTCGGCAGGGTATTTTTAATGGCTTCCTGGCCCAGTTATATGACTACTTTTATCAAGCCTTTGGCTTATGACACTGTAACAGCAGCTACTCCTTTAGCGGCTTTAAAAGAAGGCAAAGCCATTGAACATCTATCGACTTTAGAACTTTTACTTGGTTTACGCGGCGGATGCATCGGAGAAGTGTGCATATTGGCTCTGTTATTAGGCGCGGCAATCTTATTGATCAAAAAATATATTTCCTGGCATATTCCGGTTATTTATATTGCTAGCACAGGTTTATTTACTTATCTATTTGCCGGCAAACAACTATTTTCCGGAGATTGGCTTTTTCATATTTTATCCGGTGGTTTGATTTTGGGCGCGTTTTTTATGGCCACAGATTATGTGGCTACGCCGTTAACCAGGAAGGGGCAGGTAATTTTTGGTATTGGCTGCGGCTTGTTAACAGGAGTGATCCGTATTTGGGGCGGATATCCGGAAGGCGTGGCTTATTCTATTTTGATGATGAACGCGGCAACTCCTTTTATTGACCGCTATACAAAGAATAAAGTTTACGGGGCTGTTTAGGTTTTAGGTGATAGGTGTTAGGTTCTAGGTGTTAGGTTTTAGGTGGTTAAATATGAAAAAATTATTTCAGGAATTTATTAAAGGGATCATCAGGGAAAATCCGACATTTGTTTTGGTCTTGGGGTTATGCCCGACATTAGCGGTTTCTGTTTCAGTGGCTAATGGCCTGGGTATGGGCATTGCCGCGACTTTTGTGCTTTTAGGCTCAAGCGTGATCATCTCTTTAGTGAAAAAATTTATTCCCGACCAGATCCGCATACCTTGTTATATCGTTGTGATTGCCACTTTCGTGACTATTGCTGAACTTTGTATGAAAGCTTATAGCCCGGTTTTAGACAGGGCGTTGGGGATCTACGTGCCGTTGATCGTGGTAAACTGCATAGTTTTGGGCCGAGCAGAAGCATTTGCCTGTAAAAACAGCGTAGCCGCTTCTTTTTTTGACGGTTTAGGTATGGGCGTGGGTTTTACGCTGGCGTTGATGTTTATTTCTTTAATTCGCGAATTTATTGGAGCTGGTAAGATCTTTGGCCATACACTGATCAATGCATTTGAGCCGGTTGCCGTCTTTGGAATGCCGTCAGGAGCGCTTTTAGTAATTGGATTATTATTAGGATTTTTTAATTACCTAAAAAGAAGGAAGGCATGAACCTGCGGGATTTTTTAACGATATTTATTTCTTGCGTATTTATTTATAATGTTATACTTTCCCGTTTCTTAGGGTTATGTTCATTTATCGCTATTTCCAAAGAAACCAAGCCGGCTTTAGCGATGAGCGGGGCAGTGATGTTTGTAATCACGATGTCTTCGGTGATTACCTGGTTTGTCTATCGTTTTCTGCTTTTACCGTTTGATTTGGCGTATTTACGCACGATTTCGTTTATTCTGGTAATTGCCGCGTTTGTCCAGTTTGTGGAGATGGTGATCAGGAAAGTCAGCCCGCATTTATACCGCGCTTTCGGGATATATTTGCCTTTGATCACAGTTAATTGCGCTGTTTTAGGCGTGGCGGTTTTAAATATCGATATGTTTTTTATAAACGGCAAAGCGGTAGCGGGAAGTTTTTATTATTCGCTTTTTCAGGGGATTTGCGTGGGTTTAGGTTATACGCTGGCAATGCTTTTAATGAGCGGCATAAGAGAGAGAATCGAACTTTGCAATGTGCCGGAAAGTTTTAAGGAATTTCCTTTGGCTTTTATTATCGCATCGATATTGAGTTTAAGTTTTATGGGTTTTAACGGGTTTAAATTTTAAAAATGGAAATATTATCAGCGATTTTAATTTTGGGTTTTTTAGGTTTGCTTTTTGGCGTTGGGCTTGCCGTGTCATCTAAAAAACTTGCAGTTCAAGTTGACGAGAAAGTGGAAAAAGTTTTCCATCTTTTGCCCGGAGCTAATTGCGGGGCATGCGGCAATCCCGGATGTTTTGGTTTTGCTGAAAGTTTAGTCGGTTCTAAATCCGCCATTGATGCCTGCCGGGTGACTAATGACGCCAGTAAAGAAGAAATTGCCAAGATCCTCGGCCAGAGTTTGGAAAAGAAGGTAAAAAGAACCGCTGTTGTGCATTGCCAGGGAGGTAAGAAAGCTCAAGACCGCTATAATTATCAGGGGATTAAAGATTGCCTGGCGGCAAGTTTTATTTTAGGCGGCAATAAATCCTGTATTTTTGGATGCCTTGGGCTTGGCACATGCGTTAAGGTTTGCCCTTTTGGCGCGATCTCAATGTCTGATGAGATGTTGCCTGTGATCGATCCTAAAATTTGCCGCGCCTGTAACAAATGCGTTTTAGCCTGTCCTAAAAAAATTATTTCTCTTACTCCGATAACCGGAGTTGTTACGGTTTGCTGTAATTCGCATGATTTCGGAAAAGACGTCAAATCAGTTTGTCCTGTCGGATGTATCGGCTGTAAAATCTGCGAAAAAGCCTGTAAATTCGGCGCGATGACAGTAATTAATAATTTGGCGGTAATCGATTATCATAAGTGCACGTCCTGCGCGGCGTGCGCGAAAGCCTGCCCTACGCAGGCAATCCAGATATTGTCTAGAGCTTAAAATTATTTGCAGTAATCCTTGCTGATATAATCAAACCAGTATAGAAAGGCAGGCCAATGTGAATATTGCCATATTTGCTTCCGGAAAAGGAAGTAATTTTTGCGCAATTGTCCGGGCGATAAAAAATGGTTCTTTGAGCGGAGCGCGTATTTCTTTATTGGTTTGCGATAATCCCCATGCCTTGGTTATCCGCCGGGCCAAGCAATTTAAAATAAAAACTCTTTTAGTTGTGCGTGAGGATTTTTACAATCAGGTTTCTTTTGAGCAGGCAATTATCCAGCGTTTAAAAGCGGAAAAAATTGATCTTTTGGTATTGGCGGGTTTTATGCGTATGTTCAGCGCTGGATTTGTGCGGTCATTTCCCCGGAAAATTATTAATATCCATCCGGCATTACTGCCGGCTTTTAAAGGGACAAAAGCGATTCGCGACGCCTTTGATTATGGCGTTAAAATTACCGGAGTAACCGTGCATTTTGTTGATGCTTTAATGGATCACGGCCCGATCATCCTGCAGGAAACTGTTAGAGTCCTACCGCAAGATACTTTATCTGTTTTAGAAAAAAAGATTCATACCTTGGAACATCAGCTTTATCCGCAGGCGCTTAAACTAGTGATCAAGAAAAAATTAAAGATTTCCGGTAGGAAAGTTGTCGGGGTTACTCGTTAGTCTTACTGCGTAAAGACGCGCGATTCAGAATTGTTCGGTTGCCGCTGCGCAGGTTATTTGTTTCCAGAGTGAGTAAATTTTTGTATTTGTAAGCTTCTAATGTATAGGCGATTATCCGCAACACCTCTTTATCGATATCCGCGCTTTTTGTTACTTCCGGTTTCTGGAATTTCAGCCTGATGCGATGTTGGATCTGAAGCGCGATGAATTTTTCTTCGCTGATATCTTCATAAATTAAGTGCCGGCCTTCTTTATCATTAATAATAAAAGGAGAGATGCTGGTTTCTTGGATGATCCGGTGCTGATATTCGGTCTGGGATATAAAACCGTAGGAGATTTTCTGTAAGTCCAGGTAATAAAAGATTTCCTTGATTTCAAAGCCGTTGGTAATATCGGCAGCGACAATACAGAAGAATATCGGTTGTTTGTCTTTAGATTGGTCAACGCTGAAAAGCACCCTGCGGACTACCTGTAGGATGTTAAAAATACTCTCACTGGCTTTTTTATCAATTACCATTTCCTGTTGGCTTTCCTTATCCGCTATAGGTTGGATCAGGTAGTTTGCCTGCATCCGGTTATCGGCAAAGGAGATGCTATTATTTTCAATCAGGAAACGCTCAATATATTTTTCCGGTTTAGTTGGTTTAGAAAGAAGGTTTTCCAGCGGTAAGTAGATCCAAAAAGTGTGGCCGATAAGTTTAGCTGTGATATCCAGTTTATATTCATTTTTACAGATCTCACGGATTGCTTGAGGGGCTTCTTCGATTAAAAAGGAGGGTTTGGTGCTGATGGTGCAGCCGCAACTTATGCTGGCGATGATGAAAAGTTTAAGGCCGGTTTTTACCAAATTCTTTGAAAATCGCCTCAATTTCATCAAAGTTAAGCTCATTTTTCTCCACTAATTCTTTAGCCAGCCGGTCTAACAATGGTTCTTCTTTTTTAAGTAGTTGGCTTACTTCGTCGAGGCAGGTTTTTAAGATATCCTGCACATCCGCGTCTAACCTGGCTTTCATTGTTTCGGAAACATTATTTAAGATTTCCCAGTTACCGAGCATACCGGATTTTCCCATACCGATGTTCCAGGCCATTTGATGGGCGTAATGCATAGCGGTAGAAAAATCACTGAATACTCCGTTGGTGGTGGCGTTATATTTGATTTTTTCAGCCGCGTATGAACCGAGGCATATTTTAATCTGGCTGAGCATTTTGTTGGAGTCTTTGATAAAAGTATCTTCTCTTTCCGGCGTCCAGGTCGCCCCGCCAGTCGGCCCGCGCGGGGTAATCGTGATTTTAAAAACATCCTGCGTGGGAGCAAGCAGGTAAGTAATGATTGCGTGCCCCGCTTCATGGTAGGCGGTTTGCCATTTTTCTTTGTCGCTTAATTTTACGCGCCGTTTTATCCCTAAAGCGATGCGTTCCCTGGCCTCATCAATTTCTTTCATTGAGATAGATTCATGCTCATTGCGCACGGTGATCAACGCTGCTTCGCGCACGATATTGGAAATATCCGCCGGGGATTGTCCAACGGTGATCCGGGCAAGGCGGTCTATTTTTACATCTGCCGGGTCGTATTTAACCGTTTTCAGGTAATAAGCAAAAAGTTTTTGCCGGTCTTCCAAATTCGGCATATCGACAATGATCTTGCGGTCAAATCTTCCCGGCCTTAAGATGGCAGGGTCTAAATATGTTTCCGGAGCGTTAGTCGCTCCGATGATAATAATATTATGGTCTTTATCTTTTAAGCCGTCCATTTCCACGAGCAATTGATTAAGCGTGGTATTGTGTTCGGTTGTCCCGCCGAAACCGCGGTCCATAGAACGCTGCGCTCCGATAGCGTCAATTTCGTCGATAAAAATGATACAACCGCCTTCAAGTTCGGCAAGCTGCTGGGCTTTTTTAAATAAAGAACGCACGCGGCCGGCGCCGACGCCGACAAACATCTCCACGAATTCCGAACCGCTCATTGAAATAAAAGGAAGTTTTGCTTCTGTGGCAATGGCTTTAGCTAAATATGTTTTTCCGCATCCAGGCGGGCCGAGCATCAGGATACCGCGGAGGATTTTTCCTCCGATGCGTTGGAGGCTGGCGCGGTCAGTGATCAAATTAACCACTTCTAGAGCTTCCTGTTTTGCTTCGTCCATGCCGATTACGTCGTTCCAGGTAATGCCGATGTCTTTTCCGGCAACGGATTTTTTCTGGGTTTGGGCAAATGACTGCGCTCCGCGCTTAAAATAGAGCCAATACATTAAATAGGTGTAGACAAAACCAAAGATGATCGCCATGATGATCTGCAGGTATAACTGCAGGGGCACCATCGCTAATTGGGATTGGCGTAAATATGATTCGGATTCGTTCCAGGCGCGGATGCCGATAACGATAAAATACGCTAACGATATGGCTAAACCGGCTAAAGTCAAAGTAAGCAGCGCTTTAACCCAATTGAGTTTTACGTAAAATTTGAATTTTTTCCAGTTCATTATTATCCTTTTTTTAAACTTCAGTATATAAAAAATACCATATCCTTTAGCTCAAGTCAAACATTATCTTACCTGGACCCTGTTTCCTTCACGAGTTGGACCCTGTTTCCTTCACGAGTTGGACCCTGTTTCCAGCTTGACTTGGAAACAGGGTCCAGGTAAAACAGTTTGGGGCTTGACTTGGGTTTTTTTATGTGTATAATTAGAAAGTTAATAATGTTTCCTAAACTTATTTTATAGCTTGTTTAATCAAAGCAGGCAGAAAGAAAATAAAATGGCTAAGATTAAGAAGGTTTTGGCAAGAGAGATATTGGACTCACGTGGTAATCCCACTGTTGAAGTTGACTGTCTTCTAACTAACGGTATTTTAGGCCGCGCCGCAGTCCCATCAGGGGCTTCTACCGGCGATAATGAGGCTTTGGAGCTAAGAGACGGTGATAAAAAACGTTATATGGGTAAAGGCGTATTAAAAGCCGTAAATAATGTAAATACGCTAATTAATGATAAGATCAAGGGGTTAGCCGCCGATTTCAAAAAAATCGACAGTTTGTTGATTAAAATAGACGGCACAGAGTTTAAATCGAATTTAGGCGCTAACGCGGTGCTTGGCGTATCGATGGCTGTCGCAAAAGCCGCGGCTTTAACTAAAAAACAACCGCTTTATAAATTTTTAGGCGGCGAAAAAGCCAATATCCTACCGGTGCCTTTAATGAATATTTTAAACGGCGGAATGCACGCCGATAATAACCTGGATATCCAGGAATTTATGATTATGCCTATCGGAGGGAAGAGTTTTTCGGAATCCCTGCGTATGGCAACTGAAGTATTCCATAATCTTAAAGCGATTTTAAAATCCAAAAAACTTTCAACTTCCGTCGGTGATGAAGGAGGCTTTGCCCCTAGCCTGAATTCGAATGAAGAAGCTTTGACTTTGATCGTCGAAGCAATTAAAAAAGCCGGTTATTTGCCGGGTAAAGACGTAGCGTTGGCTTTGGATTGCGCGGCAAGTTCTTTTTATAAAGATGGCCAATATACTTTTGAGAATACTCAAAAGAGCGCGCAGGAGCTGATTGCTATTTACGAAAAATGGTTAAAAATCTATCCGATCCTTTCTATTGAAGACGGTTTAAGCGAGCATGATTGGACAGGTTGGCAGGAGATGACCAGCCGCATCGGCCGGTTAGTGCAATTAGTCGGCGACGATATTTTCGTGACTAACCCGAAGATATTCAAAAAAGGGATTGCAGAAAAAATCGGCAATGCTATACTGATAAAAGTAAACCAAATTGGTTCGCTCTCAGAGACTTTGGAAGCAATCGATATCGCCAAGAAGAATAACTATAAAGCGGTTATTTCTCATCGTTCCGGAGAGACGGAAGATACGACCATCGCGCATCTGGCAGTAGCCACAGGCGTAGGCCAGATTAAGACCGGCTCGCTTTCCCGCACAGACAGGATCTGCAAATATAACGAGCTTTTAAGGATAGAAGAAGAACTGGGAAAGAAAGCGATTTACGCGGGGGTAACTTGGAAGAAATAAATGTTCTCCTCGTTAAAGAAAGCATTTTGGCTTTTTGGGATCGCGGTTTTGTTTCTAATTTTATTCCTGCCGGGTTACACTAAACTGCAGGAACTAAAAGACAAAAATAGGGATTTAGAAGATAGATTTAAAAAAGTAGCAATTGAAAATTACCTTTTGCAGGAAGAGCTCAAACGCGCCGCCAATGACCCGGTTTATCAGGAAAAAATCGCGCGGGAAAAAATGGGCGTGGTAAGAAAAGGCGAGATACCTGTAAAGATAATTTCTGAAGAACAATAGTTCTAGATTTCGCGGGGTGGAGCAGCCTGGTAGCTCGCAAGGCTCATAACCTTGAGGTCGTCCGTTCAAATCGGGCCCCCGCAATTAAATCAAAACCCGCTATAAAAGGCGGGTTTTTTGTTTATTTATGTTTATTCAGTAGTATAATTACTGCTGTAATGGATAGATTATAGGAAAATTAAGGAAAGGAGCTGAC
>JALOBQ010000089.1 GCA_023228185.1 Candidatus Omnitrophota bacterium | reverse complement strand
AGTTTGACTTTTTAATTTAGTATGATAAGATAATTTCAGCAAGTTTAGTTAAAAAATATAGGGGAGGTCGTAAAGCGGCCTGAGAGTTTCGCGAAGTTAGCGAATTACCCTAATAACCTGATCTGGATAATGCCAGCGGAGGGAAGGAGGCGATGAGTTTTATAACCCTTATGCATCTGGCGTAAGGGTTTTTTGTTTTTAGCAGTTAATCAGAAAGGAGCACTAAATGCAATTGGATGAAATAAAGATTTCCCGGGCGATTATTGAATCATACAGCAAGAAACTTGTAAAAGCTATGGATGTTGATGTGGCGATTGTTGGCGCTGGCCCCGCAGGCATGGTTTGCGGGTATTATTTAGCCAAAGCCGGCAAACACGTTGTGTTGTTCGAGAGGAAACTTTCAGTCGGCGGCGGTATGTGGGGCGGCGGAATAATGTTTAATGAAATAGTGTTTCAGGAATCAAGCAAAAAAATATTGGATGAGTTTGGGATTAGGACAAGGCAATTTGAAAAGGGTTATTATTTAGCCGATTCCATTGAAACAGTTTCCACGATTTGTTCTAAAGCGGTAAAAGCGGGTTTGAAAATTTTTAATTTATTGAGCGCCGAAGACGTGATGATTCGCCAGAAAAGAGTAAGTGGTTTAGTATTGAATTGGTCCGCGGTCCAGATGGCTAATCTGCATGTGGATCCCATAACGATGCGCGCAAAGTTCGTAGTCGATGCTACCGGCCATCCTGCCGAAGTGGCCCGAATCATTGAGAAAAAATCCGGCATTCGATTAAACACAAAATCAGGTAAGTTGATGGGTGAACAATCAATGTGGGCTGAAGTTGGCGAAAAGTCAATTGTGAAAAATTCTAAACAGGTTTGCCCGGGTTTTTATGTCTGCGGGATGTGCGCCAATGCTGTGATCGGTGGCCCTCGCATGGGCCCCATCTTTGGCGGTATGCTGTTATCTGGTGAAAAGGTTGCCAAAGAGTTAATTAGGAAGAATTATTAGGATGGTTTATTGAACAAAACATAAAGAGTTAGCGAGACGCCGGGCGATCCTACCCGGCGTTTTTCGTTTGTATTCTGTAAAACCAAAAATATCCCGCTTTTTGGCTTGGCAACATTTATTTTTTTGCAGTTTGCTTTATATTCAAAGGGCGGTATAATAGATGGAAAGATTGATCAGATTCATCTAACTAAAAGGAGCAAAATGAAAAGAGTCTATAAGCGTAAAAGTGCCGAAGCCCAGCCGCAAGCAGAGTCAAACCTAGCGGATCTGATTTATAAAATGCAGCAGCAGTTGACTTTTCTTGAAAAGAAAATCGATACTCTAATCAGCCAATCTTCGGAAAAGCCTTCCGGAGAAAGCAATTATGTCAAACCATTCCGGCAATTTGATAAGCCTGGCCGTTTTGATAGAGGAAGCCGGGGCGATAGTTTTAGGGAAAGAAGTTTTACTAAAGCTGTTTGTTCAGATTGCAAAAAAGAATGTGAAGTTCCTTTCCGTCCCACAGGAGACCGTCCGGTATATTGCAAGGAGTGCTTCGGCAAACATAAAGAAAGCAGCGGCGCGTTTAAGCCCAGGTTTGAACATGGCTCCCGCGAGGGAAGCTTTGGTAAATTCCGTAGTTTTGGTAAACCCTCAAACAGAGAAGGCCGCCGGCCCGGCGGTAGGGAAAAACCAAGTTTTCGCCGTAGAAAAGAACGCGTTTAAAAGAACGTCAAAATAAGTAAATCTTGAATAAGTTCCGGAGTCTTAACTGATGGCTAAAATCGGTTTCTTAAGCAGCTTTCGCGTAAAATTAGCGTTAGTGATGATTGCCTCTATGTTTTTTGCTGCGACTTTAGGCAATTTCTACATTTTTAAATTCGCTGTCAAATCGCAATTCAATCAATTAAGAGATAAACTTAAAGTAATCGCCCAGACTGCGGCGTTATCTGTTGACGCCGATCAATTGCTCAGCGTACCTTTAGATAAAGAAGGTATAAATAGCCAGGCTTATAAAGCTATCGCTGAAAAATTAACCGCGATAAAAAAAGCAAATTTTGATATCAAGTTCATTTATACGATGTCTAAGGCCGGCGCTGAGAATATTTTGCAGTTTATCGTTGATCCTGACGCGCTTACTCCCAGGTTGGATGCTCCTGGCATGACTTCTTATCCCGGAGATAAGTATGACGCAAGCGCTTATCCGGAGATGCTTGAATCTTTTAATCAAGCTATCGCAGATCAAAAGATCGATAAGGATCAATGGGGCAGTGAACTTTCGGCTTACGCGCCGATCCGCGATAAAAATGGTTTTGCTGTGGCAATATTAGGCGTGGATATTACAGCTGATGATGTTTATCTTGCTGAAAAGGGGATATTCCAACGCGGGTTGTTTGTTTTATTTTTCGGGATCATTTTTTCTTTAAGTTTAGGCGTACTTATCTCCCGGCGGATTACCGAACCCGTGAAAAAGTTAGTTCAGGGCACAAAATATATCGCCGCGGGAAATTTAGATCACCGTGTGGATGTAAAAGGAAATGATGAATTTAGCCAGTTGGCAGGGTCTTTTAATATTATGGCTGAAAGCCTTAATCGGGCGAACAGGCAGATGCGTGATTATTTTTCACGCTCAATGCAATCTTTAGTCCGGTTATTGGAAGCCAAGGATCCATACACAAAAGGCCATTCTGACAGAGTTACGGAATTTTCACGTTTGATTGGCCAAGAACTTGGCCTTTCAGCTGAGAAAATGGAGTTATTAACTAACGCCGCCCAACTGCATGATATAGGCAAACTTTGCATAGATGAAAGGATATTAAACAAGCCTTCCGCGTTAACAGATGAAGAGTTTGAGTTGATTCGCCAACATCCTCAAAGAGGCCTCGAGATATTAAAGCCTGCGGCTTTTAGCGAAGATTTACTAAAAATAGTCCGCTCGCATCATGAACGTTACGACGGCAAAGGTTATCCGGATCATATTAATGGTGAATTGGTGGATTTGATTTATCAAATTATTCCTGTCGCTGATTCATATGATGCGATGACTTCCTCGCGGTCATACAGGCCGGCGATGAGTAAAGATAAGGCAGTAGCGATACTGAAAGAAAGTTCCGGCTCTCAGTTTAATCCTTTGGTTGTCCAGGCGTTTCTTAAAGTAATTTAAAACTTACAAAAGGAGGTTTTTATGTTAGGTAGAAAGTTTATTATGGGGGAAGCATTTGGTTTTGGCTGGAGCGCGATGAAAAAAAATTTTCTTTTTTTTGCGGCGCTGCTCATATTTAGCGTGATTTTTAAAGTAGTGGAGAATATGATTTCCGAATCAATAAAAAATTATCCGTTTGTTGCTTTAGGAACAGCTCTGATTTTTGTCTTTGTTCAAATTCTGGTTTCCATGATTTTTACCAAAGTTTCTCTTCAGGTAAGCAATAATGAGGCCGCCGGCTCAGGGGATTTCTTTTCTTTTTTAAATTCTTACTTTTCATTCTTGGGCGCGTCTATTCTTTATGGGTTGATTGTTGCCGGAGGGTTGATTTTGCTTATCGTCCCGGGAATTATCTGGGCAATTAAATTCAGCCAATACGGATATATAATCGTTGATAAAAGCGTTGGGCCTATCCAGGCGTTAAAAGAAAGTTGGAAGATCACCGGAGGTAGTGAGTGGAATTTATTGGGATTTTCTTTTCTTTTGGCTTTGATCAATTTGGCTGGTTTAATTTGTTTAATTATTGGATTGTTTGTTTCGGTTCCGGTTACCACGGTTGCCGCCGCTTATGTTTACCGGAAAATATCGGCTCAGACACCGGCATAAGTTTTACATTATATTATGGAAAAAATAGAGTTTATGCTGGTAACTGATGAGAAACTCATCGTTTTTACTCAGGCGCTTGCTGATGAAATTTGGCGGGAGCATTATCAACCGATATTAGGTTTAGCGCAGGTTGAATATATGCTAAAGAATTTACAGTCAAAAGAGGCGATTTCAGGCCAGATCCGGGAGGGGTATCTTTATTATCTAATCAAAAGTTCCGTCGGGTGGTTAGGCTATTTAGCAGTTAATATTAAAGCAGAAGAGTTATTTTTAAGTAAATTGTATCTTCTCCGGCAATACCGCGGCAAAAGTTATGGCCGGCAAGCTATCAATTTTATCGAAGGCCTTGCGAAATTAAAAGGGCTGAAAAAAATCTCTCTTACCGTGAATAGGCACAACGCTTCCTCGATCGAGGCATATCGGAAGTTTGGGTTTTTGATCAGCGGCGCGCAGGTTCAGGATATCGGTAGCGGTTTTTCGATGGATGATTATTTGATGTGCAAGGCCATTTAATCTTGCGTGCTGAGTTTA
>JALOBQ010000011.1 GCA_023228185.1 Candidatus Omnitrophota bacterium | reverse complement strand
TTTCCACGACATTAATAACTACCTTTAAACCATCTTTATAATCAAGCGCGTCAATTTTTATATCGCTGAAAAAACCCAACAGATAAAGCCTTTTTAAATCGTCGCTAACAACAGCCTCCTGATATGGACTGCCGATACGCGTCTTTAACTTGGAAATAACCACATTCGTGCTGATGGATTTATTACCCTTAATCTCTAAAGCGGTAACATTTTTAAGTTCTTTGGGGTCTATTTTTGAGGCACTGGGAGTAACCGCGGACGCGGAATTATCAACAGGCTCAACAGCGGTATTCGTTGAAACAACACCCTCCTGCGCGACAGAAGTTTCAGTAGTGGGGGTTTCTTTACTTTCTTCAGCAAAAAGATTATTACCCGCGCAGCTAAATAAACTAATTGCTAAAATTATAAGATATTTATTTTTCATTATTATGGTTATTATATAGGAATAAATTACCTAAATCAACGCTTTTATTCCACGCCTACGTGCCAATGTTCTAGGTGCTAGGTGTTAGGTTCTAGGTGTTGGGTTTTCCTACATACTACCTACCCTAATTTTTCTGTATCGCTCTACTCTGGACGTGCCAGATTATCAAACCGCGTGTATTCCTTGATAAAAGCAAGTTTAAAACTGCCTACCGGGCCATTGCGCTGTTTAGCGATAATCGCCTCGGCTACGCCTTGGTTATCAGGAGTAGGGCTGTAATACTCTTCTCTTAATAAAAGCACTACGACATCAGCATCCTGTTCTATGGCGCCGGATTCCCTTAAATCCGATAATTGCGGCCGGCGGTCATTACGTGATTCCACGGCGCGCGACAACTGGCTGATCGCGATTACCGGCACGTTTAACTCACGCGCTAGCGCCTTTAGTGAACGGGAAATCTCCGATATTTCCTGCTGGCGGCTTTCCATGTTCTTAGCTGTGCCGCGCATTAACTGCATATAGTCTAAGATAATCAGCTTTATCCCATGGTGCGATTTAAGCCTGCGCGCTTTGGCGCGCAATTCCATTACCGATATGCCGGGCGTATCATCAATATAGATCGGCGCCTCGGATAATTTTCCCGCTGCCGCGGTAAGGCGCGGCCAGTCGCTGGTGGCTAAATACCCAGTCCTGACTTTATGCGCGTCAACCCGCGCGTGCGAACAAAGCATCCTTTGTACCAACTGCTCTTTAGACATTTCTAAACTGAATATCGCGGTAGGTATCTTCTCAATTACCCCGGCATATTCGGCCATACCTAAAGCTAAAGCGCTTTTTCCCATACTTGGCCGGCCGGCGACAATAATCAGATCAGAAGGCTGCAACCCGGCGGTTTTAATATCAAAATCGATATAGCCGGTAGGAATACCGGTAACATGGGCTTTATTCTGATAAAGTTTATCGATCGCCTCAATACTATCTTTAACAATTTCCTTTAATTGTAAAACACTGCCCTGGTTCTTGCGGTCGGAAACTTCAAAAATAAGCTTTTCCGCCTGGTCAACCACATCGGCGATATTGCCTTCGGTTCCGTGGCAAACAGTGATAATTCTGGTCGCGTTATTAATTAAAGTGCGCAGGATATATTTTTCCCGCACGATATTCACATAGTGGTTGATATTTGCGGCAGTAGGCACCGCGTTAGCCAAAGCAGTTAAGTAACTTACCCCTCCGGCGTCTTCTAAAACAGCGTCCTTTTTTAAAGCGTCGGTCAGCGTGATCAAGTCAACCGCTTGATTCAAATTATAAAGCCCGGTGATCGCCTGAAAAATATCACGGTGCGAATTCTTGTAAAAAGAATCACTGTCTAACCTTTCCACCGCGATAGAAATAGCTTCTTCGTCTAAAAGCATTGAGCCCAAAACAGCCATTTCAGCTTCTAAATTTTGCGGCGGGATCTTATCGATTGGGATTTCTTGTGGCATAATTTATTTTTTTACGACTGAAAGTTTTACTTTAGCCGTTACCTCTGGATGCAACTTCACGCATATTTCATAAGTGCCTAAAGATTTAATCGGCTCGGCTAACTGAATATAATTTTTTTCTATTAAAAGGCCTGCTACATTTAAAGCGGCGACAATTTCCTGAGCCTGGATGCTTCCATATAATTTATCGCCTGACTGCGTTAACGCCGGGATACTTAACGATAGGCTGTTTAAGCGTTCCTTAAGTTGATTGGCTTCTTCTTTTAACTTATCATCCTGCGCGGATTTCAGGATCCTTTGATCTTCTAATTTCTTTAAAGCCGCCGGAGTAGCCAACTGGGCTAAATTCTGCGGCAAAAGAAAATTACGCGCGAAACCTTCTTTGACTTTAACCAGATTGCCGGCTTTACCGATGCCGGAAACATCTTTATTTAGAATAACTTCCATAAATTAGCGGGTATAAGGCAAAAGGGCTAAGAACCTTACTTTATTAATCAACTCCCGGATATGCCTTTGATGTTTGGCGCAATTACCGGAAAAACGGTTAGAAACAATCTTGCCTCTTTCGGTAATAAACACTTCCAACCTTTTAATATCTTTATAATCAATCGAGCCGGTTTTATCCGCGCAAAAACGGCAAAAACGTTTTCTCGCCGGCATCAACGAGCTTTTCTTTTTTTTGATAATCTTTTTGTCTTTACCAAAACCCCTGGTCTTAACTTTCATTCTACTTTGCCATCCTTCCTTTGATTATCTGCTTAGTTAATTTTGGATGAATAAATTCTTCTCTTATCAACTGTTTAGCTTAACTCTTCATGCGCCTGCGCTTGGTCATCGCTTTCAGCCAGCCACGCTGATTCCGTGCTTGGTTCATCACTGATCTGATCACTGGTGGAATTTACTGTCGCAGCCTGAGGTTTAGCCCCGGGAGCGCCCATAAATTGCACGCGTTCAGCCCTGACTTCAATTACCGAGCGTTTTGCTCCGGTATTATCTTCCCAGGTCCTTGACTGCAGGCGGCCTTCCACGAAAACACCACTGCCTTTATGTAAATACTGGTTACAAACTTCGGCCTGTTTATTCCAGGCAACCGCGGTAATAAAACAAACTTCTTCTTTAAGTTCCTGATCCTTGGTACGGAATTTACGGTTCACTGCCATACGCAAGTTAACAACCGCCGTGCCTTGGGGAGTGTAACGCAACTCCGGATCCTTGGTTAAATTTCCCATCAATAAAACTTTATTATAACTTGCCATGGCTATCTCCTTAATATTAGGCTAGCTTAAATTTAGCCCATCCGGGTAAATAATACCCTGAGTATCAATTCGTTTATTTTATAAGTCTGGCGGGCGTCTTTGATTGCTTCCGACGGGCCGCTAAAACTTACAAGATAGTAAACACCTTCCTGGGATTTCTTGATCGGAAAACAAAGCTTTCTGCGTTCAGCCCAAACGCCGGACTGAGTGATCTGGCATTTATTCTTGATCAACACATCATCAATTGATTTAAATAAATTCTTCTTTTCTTCCTCGCCTAAATCCGGCTTGACAATCAGCATTACTTCGTACTTATTCATTTCTACTCCTTATGTTGAAAATATTCATCGCTTCGGTTATCCCTTTTTCTATCCAACTATAACAACAGTCAACCGCTGCATTTTGGGCGCCTGTTGCCAAACGTATCTCTGAACGCGTAAAACCCTTTAAGACATATGCTGCCGCATCAGCTGCAGCATGCGGCCTGCTGATACCCAAACGTAAGCGCGCGAAATCTCCGCAACCTAACTTCTCGATAATAGATTGCAAACCGCGCTGGCCGCCGCTGGCGCCTTGCGGCCTTATCTTTATCCTGCCCAGCTCAAGGTCCAGATCATCACAAACAACCAAAAGATCCTGCAGGCTCAGGTCATACTTTTTTACTAAAGCCTTCACTGCCAAGCCGCTTAAATTCATAAAAGTAAGCGGTTGCGCTAAAATCACCGTCTCAGCGTCAATCAATGTTTTAGCGATTAAACTTGACGAGTGATTATCTTTTTTAAGAACAACTTTCTGTTTAAGCGCCAAGGCCTTGACTACCCTAAACCCCGCGTTATGCCGGCTGTTGCGATAGATCAGCCCGGGGTTACCTAAGCCTACAATTAATTTCATACTTATTTTGGCTCCTGGCGATTACTTCTTTTCTTTGCCTTCTTCAGCGGCAGCGCCTTCAGCCGGGACTTCTTTCTTTTCTTTAATTACTTCCGGCTCCATTTTTTCTTCGCCTTCGACCGCTTCTACCGGCGCTTCCTCTTTCATCGGGGCAGTAACGTGTAAAACAATTGACCCGGCATCGCTTAAAGGCTTTACGCTTGAAGCGAAAACAATATCTTTAACGTGGATAGCGTCGCCTAATTTTAAAGCGCTAACATCCACTTCAATACTCTTAGGAATATTTGTCGGCAAGCACTCTACTTCAATCTCCCAAAGCACCTGCTCTAATGAGCCACCTTCCTGTTTAACGCCGATGGCAATACCTTTAACTTCAACAGGTACATTGACTTTAATCGCTTCGGTAAGTGAAACCTCGTTAAAATCAACATGAATAATATCTTCATGCACCGGAGCATACTGGATTTCTTTAATCAAACACGGGCGGCCTGAAGCTTTCTTATCATCCTTGATCTTAATATTGATAATCGTGCTTTCCAGCCTGTGCTGATGCACCAGTTTGATCAACGCGCCGCGGGAAACCTGCACGGAGATACCCTCTTTGCCGCGCGAGTAAACTACCGCCGGCACAAAACCTTTTTCCCGCAGATCCTTAACGCCTGCGCGGCCAATTGCTTTTCTTAATTCTGCCTCTAAAAATATCTCTTCCATTTTTACCTTTCTCTCTTTTTTTGATTAATCAAATAAACAACTCACCGACTCTTCATTGTGTATTCTTTTGATTGCTTCGGCTAAAAGAGTAGCCACCGAAAGCACCACGATTTTAGGGTGCTTCTTTTCCGCGGTCAGCGGAATACTGTCACTAATCAGAAGTTTTTCCAGGCCATCGCATTTATCAATTCGCTCAATAGCCGGGCCGCTCAACACTCCATGGGTGATCGCCGCATAGATCGCTTTAGCTTTAGCTTTTTTCAAAGCGATTACCGCCTCGATCAAAGAACTTCCCGTAGAGATAAGGTCATCGACAATAATCACGTTTTTGCCTTCCACATCGCCTAAAATATGCATCGCTTCGGCTTTTTCCGGAGATACGCGGCGTTTATCGATTATCGCCAGCCCCGCGGAAACCCGTTTTGCGTAAGCCCTGGCCATCTTGATACTGCCAACGTCAGGCGAGACAGCAACCAAATCCTTAATATTCATTTTAGAAAAATAATCCACGAACACACCGACGCTAAAAAGATGATCCACGGGAATATCAAAAAAACCCTGAATCTGCCCGGCGTGCAAATCCATCGTTAAAACCCGGTTGGCGCCTGCGGTAGTTAAAAGATTCGCTACTAATTTAGCGGTAATCGGCACGCGCGGCTGGTCTTTTCTGTCCTGGCGGGCGTAACCGAAATAAGGAATCACCGCGGTGATCCTCTGCGCGCTTGCCCTGCGCAAAGCGTCGATCATAATCAATAATTCCATCAAATTATCATTAGAAGGCGGGCAGGTCGGCTGCACGACAAAAACATCTTTACCGCGCACGTTCTCATTAATCTTAACGCGGATCTCGCCTTCGCTGAATTTACTGACGAAAGCATCCTGTAATTTTACGTTTAGGCCGGCGCAAATAGAATTCGCTAATTCCCGATGCGCGTTACCGCTGAAAACAGCTAACTTATCCATATCATTTACCTCTTCTTTTTTATAATTCTGGCCGGCATACCCACTGCTGTCGCTTTATCCGGAATGTCGTTAATCACCACGCTACCTGCGCCGGTTATTGCCTGGCGGCCAATTTTTACAGGCGCCACAATAACCGTATGTGAACCGATACAAGTATGATCTTTTATGGTTGTATTATGTTTGTTCAGGCCGTCGAAATTAGCAGTCACTGTTCCCGCGCCGATGTTCACCGCTTTGCCAAGCCAGCTATCGCCGATGTAGGAAAAATGTTTTACAAATGACCCGGCGCCGATTCTTGAACGCGCCATTTCAATAAAATTGCCCGCCACAACATCATTATCAATTTTTACCCCGGCCCGCAGGTGCGCGAATGGCCCGAGAGAACAACGTTTTCCAATTTTAACATCTCTTTCGATTACTGTAAAGGGATAAATCACGGTGTCTGAACCGATTTTCGTGCCAAAATTTATAAAAGTAGAGCCCGGATCAATAAGCGTCACTCCCTGCTTCATAAGATCGTCATTAATCCTTTTTTGCATAATACGATTAGCCTGCGACAACTCCAAGCGGGAGTTAACCCCCATCCCCTCATTAATATCGGCAAGCTTGATTGCGTCTACCAGAAGGCCTGACTTGTAAAAAATATTGATGATATCCGTTAAATAATATTCTTTTTTCGGGTTATTCGGCCGGATCAATTTCAGGCATCTCTTCAGGCTATCCGCCTTAAAAGCAACAATACCGGTATTCACCTCTTTGAGATCCTTTTCTACTTCGTCAGCCTGATTCTCTTCAACGATCTGACAGACGCTAAAAAGCTTATCGCGCTTGATCCGGCCGTAACCGGCAGGCTTATCAAGCTGGGCGCTTAACAATGTGGCATCAACATTATTAAGAATATGATAATCCAGTAATTTATCGATACTCGGCTTCTTTAAAAGCGGATTATCTCCATAAAGCACAAGTACTGTGCCGGAAAAACCTTTTAACTGTTTAAGCCCGGCCTCTACAGCGTTAGCCGTGCCAATGAGTTTTTTTTGCGCCGCTATTTTAACGTAAGCCGGGATCGATTTTCTCACCAACTCCTGTTTATAACCTAATACCGCGACGGTTTTTTTTGCTTTTAAGCTTTTTGCCAGATCCAAAACATAACCGATCATCGGCCGGCCGCAAAGTTGATGCAGCACTTTAGGTGTATCTGAGTTCATGCGCGTGCTTTTTCCGGCAGCCAAAATTATTATCGCGATATCTTTTTTCATACTTTTTTTCTTTCTCTGAATTTTCAAAAACTCTTTGATCATTTGTGCAACCGTTGCCCGGCAAGGATTCGGACCTTGACAGTCAGACCCAAATTCTGATGTGCTACCATTACACTACCGGGCAAATCTTTTATAGCTTTAAACTAAAACTTAATCCGCGGCTAATTTAGACGGTGACTCTGCCTCTTTCCTGCGCGTAAGCTTCCAAAACAGTCTTTTGCAGATATTCCCTGAATGCCTGCGTTATCGGATGGGCGATATCCTTATGTTCTGCCTGGCTGTTAGGAAGCTCAGTTTGCGTGATCGCTAACGAAACAACTGGCAAAGATTGCGCGCATTGATTACAATATTTACTGCGCAATTCATTCTTAAAGCCGCATTTAGGGCAAGGGCTCTTTACTTTTCTGGAAGGCATCGCGATAAACAGGCCGCTGGCGCCTTCAATAACTTTTATATTCCTTACCACAAATGTTCCATCAAAAGTAACCGTAGCGTAAGCCTTTAACTTCTTATCCGGAGAATCCTTTAAAGTTACCCTGACCTCGGTTATTTCCATATCTGCACCTCCTGCTAACGCCTGTCTTTTTAGATACTGGAAACGCAATAAACCTGCCAAGTTGTATACTTATTCTGGATTTTTTTACTTATCCGTTTTGCTTGAATCCGGCTGGAACATATCGCGAATACCGCCGGGCCGCTGCCCGACATCAAAACGCGGTTCAAACCTTCATTTATTAAAGCGCTTTTCGCCCGCCTTGCCTCTGGATATAACTGCGTCGTAACCGGCTCTAAGCCGTTAAAAAGAAACTCCGGCCGAACGTTACGGCCTCTGACCTTAAGCTCGGAAGTTAGCATTTTAACATCGTGTTCAGGTATTGTCAACCCTGTTAAACGGCTATTTTTACGTAAAATACCATTTTTACCAGGTTGTTTTTTTGAGGAATACTTGTCCCATTGCCTGAAAATTAAAGGCGTGGAAACATTTATCCCGGGCAAGATAATCACAAACCAGAGTTTCAGGCTTTTTAGCTGTTTTAAGAGCCGGATCTTATCGCCGCGCAGAAAACCCTGGGCGAATTTCTCCTGATAAATAAAAAACGCGACATCACTGCCGATTTGTTTGGCTAAAGCAACTAATTTTTTAGTAGAAAGTTTTAAGCCCCATAATTTATTTAAACCCCGGAGCACGGCAGCGGCATTACCCGAGCCTCCGCCTAAACCGGCAGCCACGGGAACGCGTTTATTAATGCTTATCTCTAAGCCCTGCTTTAGGTTAAACTCCTGTTGTAAAAGCCGCGCGCTGCGAAAACAAAGGTTGCGCTGATCCAAAGGCACTCGCGGATGATTACATTTAATTTTTATCAGATTATCATCTAACCGAGTTTTAAGAAAGATACTATCGGTAAGATTTATCCGGGCGAATAAAGTCCTCAGGTTGTGGTAGCCATCTTTACGCTGATTAACAACTTCTAAATAAAGGTTTACTTTGGAATAAGATTTTATTGTGGACTTGGATACTGCGGCGGCCATAAATTCCTGCGACTTTTAAGAGATGCCTGAGATTACTGTTTTTTCTATGTCTAAACTGGTGAGATTATATTCTTTGAGCAGCTCTGCCGGTTCTCCGGACTGGCCAAAGCGGGCATTGATCCCTAAACGCATCACTTTCACGGGAAAGTTCTGGGCGACTACCTGGTCAACAGCGCTGGCTAAACCTCCGATAGTGCTATGCTCTTCGCAAACAACAATAAATTTTGTCTCTTTGGCGGCCTTAATCACAGCTTCTTCATCCAACGGCCGGATAGTGTGCATATTGATTAAACGCGCGCTAATGCCTTTTGCTTTTAAATTTTTCACCGCGCTGATCGCTTCGTTAACTAAAACGCCGCAGGTAATCACAGTTACCTGGTTGCCTTCGGCTAAAATTTGGGCTTCACCAAGAACAAATTCCCCTTTACCCTCGATAGTGGGGACTTTTGAACGGCCCAAGCGCACATAACATGGCCCATTTACGGCAACAACAGCATTAATCGCCTCGGCGGTCTGCGGGCCGTCGCATGGCACGATAATATTCATTCTCGGCAAAACGCGCATTAGAGCAATATCCTCTAACGCCTGATGGCTTGAACCATCCGGCCCGACGGTAAGCCCGGCATGCGTAGCAACGATTTTAACGTTAAAATTATTATAACTGATGGAATTTCTTACCTGGTCCCATGCCCTGCCGGAAGCGAATACAGCAAATGTTGAAACAAAAACTAATTTACCACAGGAAGCCAACCCCGCGGCAGCTGCCATCATATTCTGCTCGGCTACCCCGAAATTAAAAAACCTCTCCGGAAATGCTTTAGCAAAAAGGCAAGTCTTCGTGGAACCCGAAAGGTCGGCGTCTAAAACAACGATATTTTTATTCAACAACCCCAGCTTTACTAAGGTCTCTCCGTATATGTCACGCTGATATTGATATTCCATTTTATTTAGGTTATAGGTTCTCGGTGCTTGGTGCTAGCGAAAACCTAGCACCTATCACCTAACACCTAGTTATGCTAATTCCTCTAAAGCTTTTTTCGCTTCTTCCGGAGTAGGCGCTTTGCCGTGAAAACCCACCACGCCTTCCATAAAAGACACGCCCTTGCCTTTAATCGTATGGGCGATGATCATCGTCGGTTTACCTTTAAAGTTTTCCGCCTGTTTGTAAGCGTTAAGTATCTGCTCCATGGAGTGGCCGTCAATTTCTATGACATTCCAACCAAAAGCAGACCATTTGGCAGCCACAGGCTCAAGGCCCATCACGTCTGCGCATCTGCCATCAATCTGGCAACCGTTATAATCTAAGATCGCGCAAAGGTTATCACAGGAATAATGCGCGCATGCCATAGCCGCCTCCCAGATATTGCCTTCCTGCGATTCTCCGTCGCCAATCAGAACATAAACACGGTAAGATCTTTTATCAACCTTTGCTGCCAAACTCATTCCCAGGCCCACGGATAATCCCTGGCCCAAAGACCCGGATGCGCTTTCCACGCCGGGAGTCCTGCGGTCAGGATGCCCTTGCAGCAGAGAACCAAATTTACGCAAATTAAGCAGTTCTTTTTTATCAAAATATCCGCGCTCCGCTAAAACCGCGTACCACAACGGGCAGGCATGGCCTTTAGACATATGGAATCTGTCACGGTCAGGTGACGATAGATCAGCCGGATCCTGGCGCAAAACATTAAAATATAAAGCAGTAACAAGATCTGCAGCCGAAAGGCTGCCGCCGGGATGGCCAGAGCCGCTTTCAGCAAGCATCTGGATGATTGACCTACGGATGATCTTGGCCTTAGCGGTTAATTCCTGGATGGATAAAGGATTATTTTTCATGGGATTTTAATTTTTCCAACTTCTGCTTGACCGGCTCGCTTAATGAATCAAGTTCCAGAGAATGTTTCCAGCTGGATCCAGCGTTTTTCAAATCGCCGGTTTTAAAATAAAAGTCGCCTAAATGATCAAAGATAACCGGGTCTTCCAGTAACGCGCTTGCTTTTTCCAACTGAATTTTTGCGTCAGAAAACTTGCCTTTTTTAAAATAAAACCAGCCTAGGCTATCAAGATACGCCGGGTTCTCCGGATCAAGTTTAAGCGCTTTTTTGATCATTTTACCGGCGGCGTTGATATTTTTATTCTTTTCCAGGTAAGCGTAACCTAAAGAATTCAATGCTTGATGGTAATCCGGATTTAATTTCAAAGCCGACTTAAAAGCGATTTCCGCTTCAGGAAAATTCTTTAATTCGTACTCAACGCTAGCTAAATAAAAATAGCCTTCCGGGTCATCGGGATTTAGGCCGGTGATTAATTTATACATTCCCCTGGCCTGAACTAATTTATTCTGCCTGAAATAAAGATCACCCAGGCATTTATAAACCTCAACATTTTCCGGCGCAAGTGCAGAAGCGTTCTTTAAAGCTATCTCGAATTCCGCTAATGCCGGAGCCTCTTCCTGGCGTAGAGAATAGATCAAAGAAAGCAAAGCATGCGCCTGTACATCATCAACATCATCAGTAACCACCAGTTTAAGCTGAGTGATTGCCGCCGGAAGGTCATTTTTTTTAAAATAGCTTGAGGCTAATTTAAACCGGGCAGATGTATTTTGAGCGCTAAATTGAATTGCCTTCTGGTATTCCTGGATGGCCTGGTCAAAATCCTCCAGGTCTTCGTAGATTACGCCCATCATATAGTGGCTTACACTTCGGGCGCTTGTTTTATCCCAAGCTTCTGCCGGGCTCAAACCCAAGCAAAAGCACAAGCAAAACACAACCAAAAAGCTTTTAGAATTCAAAAACATTTTTTTAGAAGCGGCCTTTTTAACCCCAGGCTCTCTTCTTCAAGTGGCGAAGACGACGGCGCATTTTCTTGCGTTTATGCGTCTTAATCTTCTGCCTCTTTCTTTTTTTACCGCAAGGCATTGATTGCTCCTTCTAATAAATCACTTTGTTAAGCGGGTATTCGATAATCCCCTGGGCGCCGCTTTTCTTTAATTCCGGTATCAGCACCCGCACAACCTTTTCATCAATAATTGTCTCTATGGCAAACCAACCGTCGTCGGAAAGCCCGGAAATCGTCGGTTTCTTTAAAGCCGGCAGTTTAGCGATTACTTTTTCTAAATCTGCTTTCTTCACGTTCATTTTCAGGCCGACTTTTTCTTCAGCCGCGATCGCCCCCTTTAAAAGGATAGCGATTTCTTCCATCTTATCTTTTTTCCAGGTATCCTGATAGGATTTTTTATTCGCGATAAATTGGGTGATTGATTCGCAAAGCGTGGAAATTTCAACCAGCTTATTCGCTCTTAGTGAACTGCCGGTTTCAGTTAATTCAACAATCGCGTCCACCAGCCCGGCGCTGACCTTAACTTCTGTCGCGCCCCAGCTAAATTCTATCTCGAGATTAACTTTATTTTTCTTAAAATAATCTTTGGTGACATTAACCAGTTCTGTAGCGACGCGTTTACCCTCAAGGTCTTTGGCGGTTTTTATTCCGGAATCCTGCGGAACAGCTAAAACCCAGCGCACTTTATTTAAGCTTTGCTTGGAATAACTTAAATCCGTGATCCGCACGACATCAGACTTATTTTCCAGGATCCAGTCATTACCGGTGATCCCGCAATCCAGCGCGCCATCCTGCACGTAACGGGACATCTCCTGGGCGCGTAATAAAACCACCTCTATCTGCGCATCATCGATAGACGGAAAATAAGAGCGCGCATTAGGTAAAGTCACGTTAAATCCGGCTTTTTTCAGCATCTTAAACGTGGATTCCTGAAGGCTGCCTTTAGGTAAACCTAATTTTAATATTTTATCGCTCATTGGTCTTCCTTTAGTAATTAGTTGAATAGGTTTTCATTATATGCGTAGATAAAACTTTTGTAAAGCGAAAATATTCGCTTATCCCAGATGGATATCAAAGGTATGCAATTGGCTTGCGGATAGTGCAAGGATAAGTTCGCGGGTAAAAACTACCTTGGCTTTATCAGAGACAACTGGCAGCCTCTGCTGATCCAATAAAACCCTGATAATCTTATATTTGCCGAACTTTAATCTGCGGGGATTAAAGAAATTAACGCGGATCTGCCTTCCGGCAAAAACGCGCTGGATGCTTATTTTCGAAACATCTGAAAATTGCTCAGCCGATAGTTTAGGTTCAATCACCAAATCCCCATTCTCGCCTTTGAGGCCAAAGGCTTCGTTAAGCAACGTAAGCACAAACCAGCTTGCTGAACCAGTAAGATAACTATACATTCCCCTGCCATCGCGATTAAAATATTCCGGCAAGCAGGGATAAATCTTGCTCTTGGAAGTATCTAATGCCATTTGATAAAGCGAATGCATTATTTTCCAGGCGCTTTCTGCGAAAGATTGTTTATAGAGAGCGCAGGCGAACATCACGACCATATGGCTGAATATTGCGCCATTTTCTTTTTCTCCGTAAGCAAAAGAAAACGCCCTGCCTAGATCATGCTGCTCTTTTCCGAAATCGGTATTTAAACGCAAGCCTCCTGTTGTTTTATCAGAAAGGTGCTTATACACGCTTCTTAAAATTTTATCCGTCTGCTCCCGTGTGGCGATACCGGCAAAAATCGGAAATACCTGAGAGGTTAAAGTCATCTTCGTGAGGCGGCCAAATTTACCCTCTAAACGTTTTTTGCGATTATCGTAATAACCGTTAAAAAAACCTTCTTTAAGCCATTCATCTTTACGGATATGCTCTTTGATCGATAAAGATTTTGCCTTAAGATTATCCGCTAAAACCTGGGCATTAACTGAAATATATTTTCCTGAAATACAAATGCAGGTTTTAGCAAAATAACGCTCCAGTAATTTTTGTTTAGCCGTAATAGAACGATAATTTGTTTCGGAAAGCAAAATATCTATTTCCCGTGCAAGTAAAATATTTTTCTTGCCTGTTTTTAGTATCAACAGGGATAATTGTTCCAGATTATAGGCGTACATCGCGCTAAAAGCCACGCTCTCGCCGTTAAGTGCTGCCATATCCAAACCGTCATTCCAATCCGCGCCTTCCAACCGCAGATGGTTATGGCTGCCGACATTAAGAAACTGCACCAGGTTTTGCACAAGTAGATGCTCCAGGATACTGCCCTGATAAACTTTTCCCGCCGCGGTTTTAAGCTGGCTGCCGCAATCCTTACTCCAGGATTTATCAATGCCGCGCGTGCGGTTTATTTCATGATTACGGAAATACGCCGCTTTCTCAAACAAAATCCCAAGATCCCCTGTTTCATTAATATAAGCATTCAAAGTCAATAGCGGCCATACCCCGTGATCCATCCAAACGCGGCTTAAATTATTACGGTCAGCGATAAACCGGCTACTGCCGGAACCTTCTTTACAGATAATCGTAGCGTTTGAGCCGTCAATTTTTACTCCGCAGAAATTATTTACCAGGTCGGCTCGGACAGCTAAAGGATCATTTAAAATAAGCCCTAAACAATCCTGCCAAAGATCGCGCCAACCGCGGCCACCCTTACCGTAATCAAAATCCGGCAGAAAAGAACAACCAAAAATCCTTCTTAAGTTCGGCTGAATATTTACCCAGCGAAACCAATTATCAAAATTTTTATCGTTAGTTTCCGGGCCAATCGACCGGCTCAGTTTAAGCCAATATGCCTTGGTTTCCTCAAAAACGTTTAAGACTTTTAACGGCGTGCGGAATTTATTTCTCAAAGCCGCCAGATCCGGCTGGCCCTGGTGGATACCAATCACGATTATATAAGTAACAGATTTCCCCGGGTTTAAATTCAAACGATGAAAACGCAAAGCAGCCATCGGCTCTTTACCCTGGATATATTTTTGCTGCGGCAACCTATTCTCTAAAACAGCTTGCGGCGACTCTAAATCCCCTGAATCGCCGCAAAAATCCTCTAAGCTGGGATAAAAATATTGCGCGCCGGATCCCGCCTGATCCCACCCTAAAACAAAATAATTTGCATAATTCGGCTGATGCCCCGCTTCATCAAATAAAAGCGTGGGTTTTACCAGGATGCCATCGGGTTTAATATTGACGCGGGTTAATAAAGAAGTGACATGCCGGTGATCGCGCAAAGAATTAGCGCCGCGGCAATAAAGCGGAATCGCCGCGTAGGCAGTAAAAACTATCTTCTTGCGGCTGATATTAGTGAGCTTGACCTGCATTAATTCCACAGCCTGCTCTCCGCTGGGAATAAACGACAATATTTCCGATTTTAATCCCAGAGCGGTATTCTTTCTTTCTACTTTCTGCCAAAGCATACCGGCTTGCAAACGGAATTTGTCGGCGCGGATTTGTTTTAAATTTCTCGACACGCCGGCTGCTGACCAAACGTTATTTTTATCTATATGCACCCAGAAATTCCGCGAGTATTTGCTTTGCGCAAGATCAACCCGGCTTGCCGGAGGCATAAGAAAAGAATTTTGGCCGGTTTTTATATCGCCGTGCAGATCCGCGCTGATTGACGACATTAATTTCTCATTGCAAAGCGGAAGATAAAGCGATTTTAACTTATCCGCTTGCAAAGAAGAAAAACTTCCGGCGTTATCGATAAAATTATAAAGCGTATTTTCCATAGGATTTTAAATTAGCATAGGCAAAAGCCTTTTTCAAGGTATTTTAAGAAAAACAAACCCGCCTCAGCTTTAAGCTTAAGCGGGTTTGCAGATAAAAACCTATTTTTCGATAAAAAACTACTTTTTTATCGCCCCATGCACTTCTTCATATTTTTTCATTAATCTCGCAAGATTGCCGTTTACGCGGCGTAAATTAAGCGAAATATCCACCAAAAATACAAAAATAAAAACTAACAACATTGCTAAAGTCATCATCCTTGCCTCCTTTTAGTAGGCCAACAATATCACTTCCGGATCTTCTAATATTAAAAAATCGACTGTTTTACGCGTTGAGCAATTGATAATAGCTATCAATGGCCTTTAGCGATTTAAGAAAAATAAACCCAAAAATAACCGTGATAATCAGGATTGCTAAACTTAAGTATATTTTAGTATTCTTGCTGGAATTCGGATTAAACCAGACTAACGGTAGAACGAACGGGCCAACGCATAAAAAAGATACCACTAGAGTAGAAATGCTGAAATACCATTTGTCGTTACGCGCCGGCATATTCAAATCCTCTTAAAACCTCATCAATGTCAGGTCCCAATCGCGGCTGTTGGATTGTTCATAAAAATCATTGTGATTGGCATTCAGCCATTCGTTAAATGATTTTGAATCGGAAAATTCCTTGTCCATTGCGCCGTCATGGTTAGTATCGGCTTGCGCGGAAACAAATTTACCGTCCTTGGCGTTTACCACGACATCGGTTCTACCGTCGTAGTTAGTGTCCATTTCCACTTTACCGATAAACTCTCCGTCTTTATGATAAGTAACGTCGGCTTTACCGTCGCCATTTACATCCGACACTTTTGTCTGCGCTTGGGGGGAATTAGGAACTTCCTGCGCGTAAAGATTAGCGCAAAATAAGACTAAAATAAGAATGATAATTCCGCGGATTTTATTCATTTTGCCTCCTTATGTTATTTGATTATACACCAAGGGCTGCCTGAAAACAACTGAAACAATTTTTTATTAGTTGACTAAGCGGCTGGTTGTTTACTTTTAAATAAGTTAAACAGAATGGGCCGGAAATTTTTACCGGCCCATTTAAAATACATAATAAATATTGAAGCACTTTATTTATTTTTACAAAAATTTAATTTACAGAATGCTAATAAATTAATTATCCCTATCCCCAAATACGCGAACAACAAAATCCAAAGTCCATGGCCGATCACCACATTCAACACCGTTTTATCCATATTTGTGGTTAACAACTTAAAAGTCACGCCCGAAAAAATACTAACGCCCAATATCCCGATGCCAAGATTAACCCATTTATTTTTATCTAAGAACAAAACCAACAAAAATAAAACAACTGCCAAGCCGGGGATACTCCAGATCAACCAACTTTTCTTATGCGCATCGGTTACCGCGGGATTAAAAATCTTCACGATCATGATCATTAGCTTAGCGTCCGGGCCATTAGCAAGGATGGGAACTTGAAAACCGCTGATTGTTTTTAAAGAAGACTGCTTGCTGTTGATGAAGAACTTGGAAATATTGCCGGCTACTTTAGATTGGACATCCACCCAAGGAAGAAAGAAGGATACACAGATAATAATCACAAGAAGCAGCATTACTATTTTAAATGCTTTGTTCATCGTCAGCTCCTTTCCTTAATTTTCCTATAATCTATCCATTACAGCAGTAATTATACTACTGAATAAACATAAATAAACAAAAAACCCGCCTTTTATAGCGGGTTTTGATTTAATTGCCCATGTTTGTCGTACATAGAACTTTATCTCTCGATTCACAAACCCTATTATATAAGGATTAAGCAAGATTTCAAGGACATTATTGAACATCAGAGATAATGTTATTGTCTAGATTTAGGACAACTTAAAGACTGAAAACGTAAAGTTTTGAACAAGATTTCTAGATTTTTGTCCCGAAATTTGTCCATTTTTGTCCCTCTCAAAAGGGACTTATATTTCATAACTCGTTAAATATAAGAGAGTTAAGCATGTCACCCCTTGTCACCTGTGACATAAACAAAAACTCAAAATGTCACCCCTCAAAAGGCTCATTTTATTCATCATCAACTTCATCCCAGTTCTGTCCTCTTTTTCTATCGTTATTTGTATTATATTGTTCACCATATTCTCTTTTGTTAGGATCTTTGGTAAATTCAGAACCCCCATTAGGACTTCCTAAATCGACCCATTTTGTCCCTGGTTTAGTTGAATCAGCGCATCTTAGAGCCATTTCCAATGCATCTGGCCCATCATCATGCGAACCCATAGGAAAATCAGAAAGCTGCTCCAATAATCTATCGTGATTCTTGCAAAATTTCAACCAGCCTTCCGTTACAAAGTTTCTTAAGTGACTGATTCGACGCTCTTTATTGACTGTATTATGTATTGGTTGAACGAACGTAGGAACCTCATCCAGGATAGCCTGTGTTCTAATGGCAGGGATGAACAACCCTTGAAATAAATTCGCTTCTATGACAAAGCCGGAAAAAGTGCGTCCCCGATGACAATCGACAATTTCCCGAACCAATTCTTCCGAATTAAGTTGTTTTATATCAGCCTTAAGAACATAAAATATATTTTCCTTTGTGTGCCGGGCCAATATAATGATCGCTGAATAATCGAGGCTCCTGCCTTTTCCTTTACCCATACTTGGGTCGCAAGCGCCAAAATATTCTAATTCATCCTTGAGGTCATTGATCAAATCAGCTTCAGTTTGATATTTATCAGTCCAATATTTAAATTGTTCAGGATTAAAATAACAATCTTCCAGATTCTTGGGGTCGTTTTGCATTTCCTTATTAAACTCATCCGGCCCTTCGATTTTCTTAATCTTCATTAGCGAATAATAGTCGTATTGTTCCTCCCAAAGAACCTTTGAGCCTTGAAGCATTAATTCCTTATGATCGTTAAAAAAGCTGTCTGCTACCCTAAGCCCGCCTTGCTCTTGACGGAAAAAATTTAAGATATCCTCGATTTTTTTAAATTGCTCCTCATTAAGTTCAGAGAGCAAACTTTTAAATACTTCATCTAACCCGTTGAATTCTTCAGCAACATAGTGATTCTCGTTGATATAATTTCTCTCGAGTAGCTTAGGTAAAATAGCCTCAAAATCGAGCCTCTCATCATCAAACTGGTATTTGGCAATCTTACCCTGGTATTTTTCCTGATAGAAGACGATTTTGAGCCATTTTTTCCATGAGTTCTCATCCTTTGCATCGGAAATTATAGCCTTATAGGTCTTCTTCTCGTTCCAATTCTGAAATTCATTAGTATTGACCAACCTCGACAATAAAGATTCTGTGTGCAAAAGTGTGCCGATTGCAACCATATTTGTCCTTTTAGAGCCAGCGTAGCGCACCGTACCCTTAAACCACTTTAGTAAATTATTTCTGGATTCGGAGCTATAGGTATTTTTATCGCCGTCGACATCATCAAATATTACCAATGTCGGCCTATGCTGCCCAAATTTAAATCCACGCGACTCTCCTTCCCATCCTAACGCGTGTACCTTAATGCCGTTTTTGGTTTCAATTTCCTGTTGTGTCCATTGGTATTTATTGAGGCCTTCTCCTAAGTGGCAAACTTCGGGAAAGTCCATAATTAATTCCTCATTGCTTTCCAGTGCCGTTTTAATATCGTTCATTAAAGCAACCGCTTGGCTTTTAGTGGCAGAAA
>JALOBQ010000088.1 GCA_023228185.1 Candidatus Omnitrophota bacterium | reverse complement strand
ATGTCCGGAGGCCAACAACAGAGAGTGGCTATTGCCCGCAGCCTGGTTTGCGACCCGCCGATCATCTTTGCCGATGAGCCCACCGGTAATCTTGATTCGAAAAGCAAAGAAGAAATCATTAAGATATTAAAAAAGTTAAATCAAAAAGGCAAAACGATTATTATTGTTACTCACGAAAATGAGATTGCCGCGCACGCTAAACGGATCATCACTATGCGTGACGGTAAGATTATTTCCGACTCAACCGTTGATCCAGAAGCAAACCCGCAAATTTTCCAAAAACCCGAGAATTTAGTTAAAGATATTTTAGTCCGATCGTCTAACGCGGTAAAAGGCGGAATGGAGTTTTTGGATTATTTACGCCGGGCAGTTTCGGCGATGTTAGCCCACAGGATGCGCGCGTTCCTATCCATTCTGGGGATCTTGATCGGCGTAGCCGCGGTGATCGCGATGTTAGCTATCGGCCAGGGCTCAAAGGAATCTATTAAAAAACAGTTAGAGTCGCTGGGTTCTAATCTTTTGATGGTCAGGCCGGGTGCCGCGAGATCCGGCGGTGTGTCGTTACAATCTGGGATAACCACGCGTTTTACTTTTGATGATGTAACAGAGATCAAAAAATTAAAGGATAGCGTAAGTAGAGTCAGCCCTTCGGTAAGTTCTCGAGCGCAAATCGTTTACGGGAATAAAAACTGGAATACCAGCGTTGAAGGAGTCGGGGTGGAATACGCGCAATTACGTTCCTCTGAACCGACAATCGGAAGATTCTTTACTGATGATGAAGTAAAAATGAGGAATAAAGTTGTTTTACTCGGCGCCAGCGTTGTGAAAGAACTTTTCGGGCAGGAAAATCCCATCGGTAAGATCATCAAGATCAATCTGATTAATTTTAAAGTAATCGGTATTTTGCCGGAGAAAGGTTCATTTGGGCCGCATGACCAGGACGATACGGCGCTTATTCCGATTACTACCGCGATGTACAGGGTGCTGGGTAAACAATATATTGATTCTCTTTACGTGGAAGCAAGAAACACTAATACAATTGACCTTGCTCAGGAAGAAATCGAAAAGATGATCATAAAACAGCATCGCTTGATCACGGAAGAGCAAAAGAATTCTTTTCAGATACGCAATATGTCTGAATTCAAGAAAATGCTGGAAACAACTACCCAAACAATGTCTCTTTTGCTCGGAGCGATTGCCGCGATTTCGCTTTTAGTCGGCGGCATTGGAATTATGAATATTATGCTCGTTTCAGTAACTGAACGCACGCGCGAAATCGGTTTGCGCAAGGCAATCGGCGCTAACAATAAAGATATTATGGTGCAATTTCTGATTGAGGCTGTTTTAATGTCGCTGATCGGCGGGATAGCCGGCATTATATTGGGCAGTGGGACAGCTGTGATCATTACAATGATCGCGAAATGGACGGTAAAGATTTCTTTATCATCGGTGCTTTTGGCAACGGTTTTTTCTTTGGTAGTCGGCGTGGTCTTCGGACTTTGGCCGGCTAAGCAGGCGGCGCAGCTTAATCCTATTGAGGCATTAAGATATGAATAAGGCGGTTTATATATTATTAGTTTGTTTTTTATTTGCCGGATGCGAAAGGCCGAATTTATACAGTTATCCGAAAGACCGCGAGATTGTCATTGACGGAAAATATTCTGAATGGGGAGATTACGTATCTTACTATAGCGAGAAAGAAAAACTTGTCGTTAATTTGGCTAACGATAAAGATTATCTATATATCTGTCTTGTTTCCCGCAGCCGCAGGGTGGAGACGCAGATAATGGAGTCAGGCCTGCAGTTATGGTTTGACGCGGATAATGGCCAGAGGAAACTATTCGGTATCCGTTTCCCCATAGGCATGCGCGCGATGGGTATGCCTATCTCGCAAAAATTAAAAAAAGATGACCGGCAGGTTTATGATGATAATCAGGATGCTTTAAGAAAAGACGATTGGGGCGATAAAGAATTTGACAAGAAACTGGAAACTATCGAAAACCTGCAGGATAAAATAGAGCTTACTCTGCCGAATGATAAAAAAATGCCTGGCACTGGTAAAGAGATGCTGCTTGAAGAAGCCAACAAATTCGGGGTGGAGGCTAAACTTGGCCGCGAAAAAGGTTATTTTGTTTATGAACTTAAGGTGCCGCTGAATATCACCAAAGAACATCCTTATGCCATAGGTATTCAAGAAGACGGCAGGATTGGTTTAGGTATTGAAGTACAAAATTCAAGAGTTGAACGCGTCGGCGGCCCGGTAGCGCGTCCAACTGGTAATAAAGACGATCAACCAGATATTCCGTCTGACGCGATGTTCGGCACAGGTTCATCTTACAGCGAAGAAAACATCAAACTATGGGTAATTATTAATTTAGCGATGAAAGGAGTTTAGAGAGTGCTTACGGCAATATTTTTGTTAGCTTGCGCGATTTTTGTATTAGCTTATGTTAAATACGGTGCGTTTCTAAAAAAACATTTTGAGTTGGATAATAAAAATCATCCGCCTTCGCAGACCATGTATGACGGGGTAGATTATGTGCCTGCTCCGATGCCGGTGCTTTTCGGCCACCATTTCTCATCAATTGCCGGAGCTGGCCCGGTGCTTGGCCCGATTATCGCTTGTATCGCTTTTGGTTGGGGGCCGGTTTGGTTGTGGGTGATTATCGGTTCAATTTTTATCGGCGGTATCCATGATTTTTCCAGTCTTATTATTTCCATCCGTAATCGCGGCCGTTCAATAGCTGAAATCGCCAATACTTATATGTCTAAGCGGGCATATCATTTGATGCTGGCGTTCATTTGGTTAACATTAATTTATGTTTTGACGGTTTTTACGGATTTAACCGCCAGCACTTTTGTAGCTGATGGAGGAGTGGCGACTACTTCGTTGATCTTTATTACTCTGGCGATAGGTTTTGGATTATGTTTATACCGTCTGAAGATCCCTTTAAAATGGGCAACGCTGCTTTTTGTTTCGCTGGTTTTCTTTTTTGTTTGGTTTGGCCAAAAAATACCTCTAAATAATATTCCGGCGATCCTGGGAAGCCAAACTAAAACCTGGGATATCGTTTTAATTGCTTATTGTTTTATCGCTTCAGTAACGCCGGTTTGGATATTATTACAGCCGAGGGATTATCTCTGTAGTTTTCTGCTTTATGCTTCTGTGATCGGAGGATTTTTCGGGATTCTTTTAGGCGGCTTGCCGCTTAATTATCCGGCGTTTACTGCTTGGAATAATCCGGATATCGGTATGCTTTTTCCGATGTTATTTGTAACTGTTGCCTGCGGAGCGGTGAGCGGTTTTCATTGTATTGTGGCAAGCGGCACATCTTCCAAACAGATCAAAAAAGAATCTGATGCCTTGCCCATTGGCTATGGGGCGATGCTGGTTGAAGGGTTAGTTGCGGTTATCGCCTTATGCACGGTGATGGTCGTCAATAAAAATGACGCCCTGCTTACCCAGGCGCCTTTACAGATTTACGGGGCGGGGATGGCAAGATTCCTTTCTATTTTCGGGGTTCCGCTAAATATTGGCGCGTCATTTGGACTGTTGGCATTATCCGCTTTTATTCTGACGACTTTGGATACCGCCACTAGGCTGGCCCGCTATATTTTTGAGGAATTCTTTAATCTGAAAGGTAAGGGCTCCCGGTATCTGGCAACCGCGCTGACTTTAGTTCTGCCTACGGTTTTTGTTTTAATCGATATAAAAGACGCCAGCGGAAAGATTATCCCGGCCTGGAAAAGTATTTGGCCGGTTTTCGGGGCGACAAATCAGCTTTTGGCGGGGCTGGCGCTGATGATCGTGGCTCTCTGGTTGAAGAAAAAAGGCAAGCAGGCCTGGTTTGTGATTATCCCGATGATCTTTATGCTCGTAATGACCTTATGGGCGTTGCTTCTGGTGATCCTGCAGTATAAATTCAGCCTGATCGGTTTTATCGGGGCGATTCTGTTATTCCTGGCGATTATGCTCATCTTTGAGGCAATCGAGATTTTTGAATTGAAGCAACATCTTCGTAAACATATAGGGAGGAAGAAAAAGTAAACTGCCGCCATTGCGAGGGCTTGCCGGCGTTTTAGTGGCAAATTAAGTGGCAAGCAGAGATAGCTAATACAACTTACAGGAGGAGATGCCAGATGATACATTTTTTAATTAGATGGGCAATTAGTTCATTATCGATTTTTATCGTCGCGCACATTGTAAAAGGCATAGAGATTTCAAGTACCGCGACTGTATTAGTAATCGCTTTAGTCTTGGGGATTATTAACGCTTTTCTGAGGCCGTTGATTATTCTAATTACACTACCGATTAATATCGTAACCTTAGGAGTTTTTACTCTTTTTATCAACGGAGCGCTTTTTTTCCTTGTCT
>JALOBQ010000087.1 GCA_023228185.1 Candidatus Omnitrophota bacterium | reverse complement strand
TGTTAGACGCTGCAGGAAAAGCCATTAAAGGCGCGCATGCTAACAGCCGATTTACTGTTCCGATAACAAATTGCCCTACAGCGTCATTTCGGCTTGAACAACATCATGGAGTGCCGATATCAGCGATTGTTTTCGGAGGCAGGAGAGAACATGTTTCTCCGTTAGTTTATGAATCATTTAATTGGCAACATGGAGTGTTCGTGGGAGCGACAATGGGCTCTGAACTTACTGCCGCTCAAGTTGGTAAAATCGGCCAGGTGCGGCGCGATCCAATGGCAATGCTGCCGTTCTGCGGATACAATATGGCTGAATATTTCAAACATTGGTTGAATATGGGCAAATTAATGCCGAAAGCGCCGAAAATATTTCACGTTAACTGGTTTCGCACGGATAAATCAGGAAAATTTCTCTGGCCTGGGTTTAGGGAGAATTTACGGATCCTGGAATGGATACTTGCCCGTTGCGGTAACCGCGTGAATGCTATAAAAACACCAATTGGCTATTTGCCTTATATTTTTGATATTGATATGACCGGCATTAAATTGCCTGATGGCGCGATGAATGAGTTACTGAAAGTTGACCGCAGCGAGTGGTTCGAGGAATTGAAAAGTATCAAAAAATTCTTTCATGATTTTAAGAAAGATTTACCCCCGGAAATGTGGTTTGAATACGAAGAATTATTTAAAAGGTTAAAATCAAATGAGTAAAGAGGTTCTTTTAAATACGGAGTTTCCCGGTTTAAAGTTATTCCGCAAAGGTAAAGTAAGGGATGTCTATGATCTGAAAGATCAACTACTGGTTGTTTCTACTGACCGGGTTTCCTGTTTTGATGTCGTGTTGCCTTGCGCTATCCCTGATAAAGGCAAAGTATTGACCAAAATCTCTTTATTTTGGTTTGATTTTATCAAAGAGGTGATCCCCAGTCATTTTATTACCGCTGATTTAAACCAATATCCTAAAGAACTGCAAAAATACCCAGCAGAGTTATCCGGACGCTCAATGCTTGTTTTAAAATGTAAAGCTTTGCCGATTGAGTGCGTGGTGCGCGGTTATCTGTCTGGTTCAGCCTGGAAGGAATACAAAAGTAACGGTTCAGTTTGCGGGATTACTTTGGCCGACGGGCTTAAAGAGTCGGATAAATTGCCGGAGGTAATCTTTACGCCTACTACTAAAGCTGATTTTGGGCATGACCAGAATGTGGACCAGAATTATGTGGAAGAACTTTTAGGTAAAAAAGTCGCTGATAAAATTAAAGAAAAAAGTATCGAGATTTACCAAAAGGCAAGTGCTTATGCTTTATCAAAAGGCATTATTATCGCGGATACGAAATTTGAATTTGGAATGTATAACGGGGAAGTAATCATTATTGATGAAGTGCTTACTCCGGATTCCTCGCGTTTTTGGCCTTTAGACGGTTATGCGCCAGGCCGCGGCCAGCCAAGTTTTGACAAACAATTTGTCAGAGATTATCTGGAAGGGCTGGATTGGGATAAAACTCCACCCGCGCCGGGTCTGCCTGAGGAGATCATTTCGAAAACAACAGAAAAATATCGCGAAGCGTATTATAAACTTACCGGAAAGAAGCTTAGCTAAAATTGAAGAAAATTAAGAGTTTTATATCATTAATCTTGAGGTTGACGGTCAGCGCGGCGCTCTTGGTTTTGTTATTTAAGTTTAACCATATTGATTTGTCCGCTTTGATGGCTGATTTGAAAAAAGCTGATAAACTGTTTTTGATTATCGGCTTTTTGATTTTTATATTAACGTATTTTTTAGGATTTTTACGTTGGCAGATGCTGCTTAAATCCGCCGGCATCACAGCCTCTTTAAAGAAATTAGTCGTTTCTTTTTCCGGAGGTGTTTTTTTTAGTATTTTTTTGCCTTCAACCATTGGCGGAGATATTGTCCGCACAGCTGACCTGGCAGAGCATACCCGTAAAACTAAAGAAGTAATCGCCAGTGTTTTTCTTGACCGTTTAAGCGGCTATGTTGGTTTAGTCATCGTGATCATCCCGGCTTTTTTGTTAGGCGGCAGTTTAGTGCGGGATAGGTTTGTTTTTATGTCGCTGGCGGCAATCGCGAGTTTGTTAATTTTAGTACTCCTGGTTTTATTTAACAACTTTTTTTATTTAAAAATTAGCGGTTTTCTTTCCGCGCCCGGAGCCGGACGCATAAAAGATGCGCTGAAGAATTTACACAATGAAATTCACAGTTTCCGCAGCCGTAAAGAAATGATTTTTAATAACCTGATTTTATCTTTTATTATCCAATTGATCTCGCCAATTAGTGTTTATTTTATCGGGCTGGCTTTAGGCGTAAAAATTAATATTATTTATTATTTTATTTTTCTGCCAATCATCGGCGCGGTAACTTTATTGCCTATTTCTATCGGTGGTTTAGGATTAAGGGAGTATTTGTTTGTGATTTATTTTGCCAAAGCCGCGGTTGCAAAACAGTTGGCTGTGGCAATGTCGCTGCTATCCTTTTCTTTTATTGTGCTTTACGGGGCAATAGGAGGATTAATCTATGTCCTTGCTGTACATCATCGACGCCTACAACGTAATTAACCATCCCAGTTTTAAAACTGAAAAGAAACTTTCCAGTATTCAGCACTCGCTTTTAGATTTTATCCAAAAGCATAAACTAACCGGAAGCAAAAAGAATAAAATTATTCTTGTTTTTGATGGTTACCCACCGCAAGGCGAGGTATTCTTTCAGGATGGCCAGGTGCAATTTATATTTTCCAGATTAATCAGCGCTGATCAAAAAATTGAAATGTTGATTACCGAATCCGCGGATAGAAAAAATATTGTCGTGGTTACTGATGACCGCCAGGTCCAATTTATGGCTAAATCCCTACATGCTCAAGTTTGCCCGGTGAGCGGGTTTAGCGCTAAATCAAATAACCGGGTAAGTGTGGTTTCTCAAGAAGATAGCGCTGAAGATAAGGTTTCATTTGTAAATATCCAGAAGATTAACGCTGAACTGAAAGAAAAATGGTTAAGGTAGCCCAAGAGGATGCTAATTATTTTAAATTTTTAGGTACTGCCGGCGCGCGTTTTGTGATGATCAACCAATTGCGTTCTTCCGGCGGGATTTGGGTTAATTCAGCTGGGACTAATATTCTCATTGACCCGGGGCCAGGCAGTATTGTGCGTTGCGCAAAAAGCAGGCCGAAACTTAATCCTGCGAAGCTTGAGGCGATCATTCTGACGCATCGGCATCTTGACCATTCCGGCGATATTAACGTGATGATTGAAGCAATGACTGAAGGCGGTTTTAAAAAGCGGGGCGTGGTTTTTTGTCCGCCTGATGCGATTAACGAGGATCCGGTTATTCTCAAACATACCTTAAATTTTCCTAAAGAAATATGTTTACTTAAAGAAATGCAGGAGTATCGCGTGAAGGATTTTGTTTTTAATACTTCCATGGCGCATCGCCATCCATGCCAGACTTATGGTTTAAAATTCAAGATTAACGGCACAAGCATCGGATTGATCGCAGATACCGGTTATTTTGACGGGCTTTCGGAGTTTTATAAAACGGATATTTTAATTATTGATGTAGTGCTCCTGGAAAAACGCCCGGCAATCGCGCATCTTTGCCTGGATGAAGCAGCCGAACTAATTAAAGCGATTTCGCCTAAAAAAGCGTATCTTACGCATTTTGGAATGACCATGCTTAAAGCTAAACCGCATCTTAAAGCAGCGCAGCTCTCTGATCAGCTTGGCATAGAAGTGATTGCGGCAACTGATGGTATGCTTGTTTCTTTAGCGTAGTTAGGATTAAATCTAACTTGACATAACTGCTCAACTATGATAGAGTTATGAAGATATTCTTAAAAAAGGAGGGAGTATGAGTAGCTGGCAAATAGTGCTGTTAGAACCTGCGCGGACTGTTCTTTCGCAGATCAGTCAGTTTTTGTTGAGCCTGTTGTTGGTAATCGTAATCCTGATTGTAGGTTGGTTAATCTCAAAGTTAATCAGGACAGTTGTGACCAAGGCTTTAAAAGCGGTTAAACTGGACAGCATCTCTGAAAAAATTGAATTAGCAAAATTGCTTGAAAAAGGCGGGATCAATCTGACTCTTTCTGATTTGATCGGTTCGCTTTGTTATTGGATTGGTATTCTAGTTACGTTTATGGTGGGGATTAATGCCGTCGGCCTTACAATTGCCGCGGAGTTGTTGAATAAAGTCGTGCTTTACGTGCCTAATGTTATCGCCGCGATGTTTATTTTAATATTGGGTATGTTTGTCGCTACTTTATTAAAAGGTATTACCCAGACAGCTGCTAATAACGCTGGCCTTTCACAAAGCAAGTTACTTGGGCAGATTGTTGAAACAATCGTGATTGTTTTCGTTGTCTTCGTAGGTTTAGA
>JALOBQ010000086.1 GCA_023228185.1 Candidatus Omnitrophota bacterium | reverse complement strand
TCACGTCGCTGGATGCGCGCACGACCTTGCTTTCCTGGGCAACCTTATCGACAAATTTTAAAACCGCTTTTTCTTCGGGGTTGCCTTTAATCAACTCTGCTACCAAAGGATGTTCCGGCGCCAAAACAATATAAGTCGCCCCGAATATCGTGTCTACGCGGGTGGTAAAAACTGGAATGACTTTAGCGCTGTTTTTTAAACGGAAATAAATATCCACGCCGCTTGATTTGCCGATCCAATTGTTCTGCATCGCCAAAACCCGCTGCGGCCATAATTTTAATTGCCCCAGATCATCAAGCAGGCGCTCTTTATAATCGCTGATTTTTAAATACCACTGATCCAAATCTTTTTGTTCAACCGGGCTGTGGCACCGCCAACAGCCGCCTTCAATAACCTCTTCGTTGGCTAAAGTTGTCGCGCAAGACGGGCACCAGTTTACCGCGGAGGCTTTTTTATAAGCCAGGCCCTTCTCCAGCATCTTTAAAAATATCCACTGGTTCCATTTGTAATAATCGCTGTCGCAAGTGGAAACTTCCCTCTGCCAATCATAAGAAAAACCCATTTTCTTAAGCTCAGTTTCCATTTCACTGATACATTTATGCGTCCAGGCATCTGGCTGGGTTTTATTTTTGATTGCCGCGTTCTCCGCCGGCTGGCCAAAAGCGTCAAAACCCATCGGATGCATCACATTAAACCCTTGCAAAATTTTAAAGCGCGCGGCAACATCGCCGATTGTGTAATTGCGCACATGCCCCATATGGATCTTTCCCGACGGGTAGGGAAACATCTCTAAAAGGTAATATTTTTTGCGCCCGCTATCAGCCTGGGCGTTAAAAATACCTGTCTCAAACCAGATACGCTGCCATTTTTTTTCAATCTCTTTAAAATCATAAAACATATTAACCGCCCAGCTTTCTTACTAACTTTAAATTTTCTTTGTCGCTATGCTCATTGCTTTTAGGAGTTTCTAAAATCATCGGAATATTTTTCAGTTTTGGATGGTTGATGATCCTTTTCATCCCGGCTAAACCGATACTGCCCTTTCCGATATGGTCATGCCGGTCATGGTGGCAGCCAAGAGCGCCTGCGGCGTCGTTTAAATGGATAAGTTTCAATTCTTTGATGCCAACCATCTCTTCAATTTCATCAAGCAATTGATCCAGGCCCGCCTTTGTAGAAATATCATAACCGGCTAAATACGCGTGCGCTGTATCCAGGCATAGGCCCACGCGTTTTTTATTTGTCAATCCGGCGATGATTTTTTGCTGATGATAAAACCTGTAACCGATCCAGGACCCGCTGCCAGAAGTATTTTCCAGCAAAATTCCGGCGTGCATGCCTTTTGTCGCCTCAATAATCTGATTTAACGCTGCCACTAACCGCTTAATACCGGCGGCCTCACTGGTTTCCTTGTGGCTGCCCATATGGGTAACGATATAATCAGCGCCCAATTTTTCAGCTTCCAGAAGATCGTCGATATAAGCTTTAATTGAACTATGATAAAGCCTTTTATCCGGAGAAGCCAGATTAATCAAATACGATATATGGATAAAAACAGGATTAATCTTGAATTTTTCGCGCCGGGCGCGAAACTCCGCGATATCTGCCGGATCAAGCTTTGCGCCATCGCGCCATCTCTGCGGCGAACGGGCAAATATCTGCATTGTCTGGCAACCTAGGCCTGCGGCAATATCAAGAGTCTCGTAAATTTTACCCGCACCGGAAACATGCACGCCTAAAATCATAGTCTTTAAAATTTTTTATAAGGCGATATTTAATCCTCTACCAGCTTATCTAAAGACACTTCTAACGCCTTCGCGATTTTATGAATAGTTTGGATAGATGGGTATTTTGTAAAACCCGATTCTATTTTAGTCAAGGTATTAAGTGAGATATCAGTGCGCCTAGCTAATTTTTCCTGAGATAATCCCCCTCGTAACCTTATCTTCTTTATATTCTTCCCAATCATTTTAGTCTTGACAATCTATTATTACTATAATAGTATAGTAATGTTAGTAACATGGTCAATTAGAATACTTATATATTACCATTCTAAAAAATAAAATAAAGTAAAAAATCGAGTTAGATTTACAAATTTTAACCGTCTATTCTTGCAAGGAGGAGATGATGAGATACTATCCAAGTCAAATAAAAGAAAATGCGCAAAAATTAAGAAAAAATGGATGGTCCTTAGGAGAAATCAGCTTAAAAATAGAAGTCCCTAAGAATACCCTCTCTGGTTGGGTTAAAAATATTCGGCTTACAAAGCAACAGATTAAACGAATTAAAGAAAAAATAGTAAACTCTGGGATAATCGGAAGGCCTTTAGCTCTTGAAACAAACCGTAAAAAAATTGAGAGATGGAAAAAGAATATACGTGATTCTGTGAAACATTTTGAGAGTATTCTTATTAAAAATCCGGAATTCGGCAAACTTGTTTGCGGACTTCTTTATCTTTGTGAAGGATCAAAGTATCCTTCTACCAGATGTTTGGTTTTTGGTAATTCTGACCCCCGAATAATACGCTGCTTTATTAATTTGTTAAGGATTTCTTTCAATATTAATGAAGAAAAATTACGTTGTCGGATAATGTATCGATATGACCAAAGCTTGAAGGAATTAAATAAATATTGGTCGGATGTAACAAAGATACCTTTACATAATTTTTATAAGAGTAAACCGGATAGCCGCACAAAAGGAAAATCTACGTTGAAGGCTGACTATAAAGGGATATGCGCAATACACTACTTAAGCACTAATCTGCAATTTGAGCTACAATCGATTGGCGAAATAATTATAGAAAGTGGAGCTGGAGGGGATCGAACCCTCGACCTACTGCATGCCATGCAGTCGCGCGTCCCAGCTGCGCCACAGCCCCATAATTAGTTATTGACCTTTGCTATTTTAGAATATAAAATGATTGCCGTCAATAGATTATTGCCGAGGTGGCGGAATGGCTTACGCGGCGGTCTCAAAAACCGTTGAGGGCAACCTCATAAGGGTTCAACTCCCTTTCTCGGCATAAAATAAGCCAGGATAATTTTTAGATTAATAAAAATGATCCTGGCCTTTTATTAATGTAATAATAAATTTAACAACCCGCCGGTAATTATCGCCACGCTGATCATCACCAAAGCAGCCTTCAGCAAAGCTTTCAAACCTAATTCCTTAAAGAAGACAAAAAAAGTAGCCACGCAGGGGAAGGATACCGCTAGAAGCACAACCGCGATAAAAGTTTGTTTGATCGTTAACGCTAAAGGCATCAGCATACCCACGGCAACGTCTTTGCGGAAAAATCCCATTGCCAAAGCCACTACCGCTTCTTTGGGCAACCCGAATAATCCATGCACTAACGGCGCGGTAATACCGGTAAAAAAATCAAATAGCCTGAAATACAAAAGAATATTCACCAACAAAACACCCAACAAAACTATCGGCGCAGCTTCAATGAGGAACCCCTTAACGCGCAAAAACAGCTTACGCAATAATGTTTGTAACGACGGGATCCGATAAGGCGGGATCTCCATTAAAAGTTCCGGGCTATAACCTTTCATAAAATAATTTAAGATCATGCCTAAAACAAGCCAGATCACAAATAAAACCAAATAAACCCCAGCGACATAAAACCCGGAGAAACTACCCAATAGCCCGACGATCATTGCCTGCAGCGCCACGCACGGCACGCCGATAGAAATCAATGTCGAAGCGATAAAACGTTCGCGTTTTGACTCTAAATTACGCGTAGCCAAAATCCCGGGAATATTACAGCCTAAACCTAATAGCACCGGGATAATCGCAAAACCATGCAGGCCGATGCGATGTAAAATATTATCCAGCAGCATTGCCAGGCGCGGTAGGATACCGATATCTTCCAACAACCCGAGTACAAAATAAAACGATATGATATACGGCAGCACCATCGCAAACTCGATATAGGGAGCGGTAGTCAATAACCCCAGAGACTGCCGAAAATCAATCGCGCCGTTGATCAGATCGCCAATTAATAAATGATGGATGAAACTTTCCTGGCCAAGCGCCAAACTTAATTTATTTAATAACGGCTGATAAAGATTAAAAAATATCGGGTCGGAAATTCTTGTGATCAGCGTCTCGCCGATAAAACGCACAACCGCAAAGCATGCCACGGTTACGAAAATTGCGATAAAAAACCCGGAAAACGGCCGCACAGAAGCATCCTCTAAAAGTTCACGCAATGTATGATGCCGGTGGCTGAGCTGTTGGGCCTGGCCGACAATCACGCCGATCTCCTCCCAGCGCTGCCTGTGGGAAACAGGCGGCCGCGAAATTAATTTTACCTGATTGATCTCTCCTAATAAAGTTTTTATGCCTAATCCGGTTATCGCGCAGGTTGGCACAACCGCGACGCCTAAAAGTTGGCTGAGCTTCTGGC
>JALOBQ010000010.1 GCA_023228185.1 Candidatus Omnitrophota bacterium | reverse complement strand
AAAAGAAATTTTACCTACGGCTAAATGAATCCCGCCCTGTTTATCCACGCGAAACTCCACTTTACCTTTACGCACATCTTCAATGGCTTTGACGATATCATTAGTTACGGTGCCTGTTTTAGGGCTGGGCATCAGGCCGCGCGGGCCAAGGATCTTGCCTAATTTACTTAAATCTTTCATCATATCCGGAGTTGCGATTGAACAATCGAAATCAAGGAATCCGGCGGAAACTTTTTCAATCAGGTCGATCCCACCGACGAAATCAGCGTGCGCTTCGCGGGCAAGGCGCTCATGTTCTCCTTTACAGAAAACGGCGACCTTGATCTTTTTGCCTGTGCCATGGGGCAGGACAACCGTACCACGGATCATTTGGTCGCTCTTTTTTATATCCACGGCCAAATTAAAATGCAAATCCACTGAACTGTCAAATTTAGGCTTCGGCAGTGTTTTCAGCAAAGTGATCGCTTCTTTTAACTGATAGACTTTGTTTACGTCAACCTGCTTACTGGCTTCTTGATATCTTTTGCTGGGAGTTTTCATTTTTATCCTTCAACGGCAATACCCATACTGCGGGCTGTGCCTTCAATTATTTTAATTGCCTTCTGCAGGCTATCCGTATTTAAATCAGGCAGTTTTAACTGCGCGATTTCTTCAATTTGCTTTTTGCTTACTTTGCCGATCGTCTCTTTGCCGCTGACGCCTGATGCTTTGGCAAGATTGGCCGCGCGCTTCAATAAAACTGAAGATGGCGGGCTCTTTATAATAAAGGTAAAGGTTCTATCTTCAAAAACAGAAATAACTACAGGTAAAATCAACCCGTCGCGGCCTTTAGTCTGATCGTTAAATTGTTTGCAAAACTGCATGATATTCACGCCATGCTGGCCTAATGCCGGTCCTACCGGCGGAGCGGGATTCGCCTGCGCTGCCGGAACATGTAATTTAATCTGTGCTTTGATTGCTTTTGCCATATTTACACCTTTTCCACTTGCCAGTACTCCAACTCTACCGGCGTGGAGCGGCCGAAGATGGATATGCTGACTTTAATTTTACCTTTTTCGGGGTATACTTCTTCAATAGTGCCGTTAAAATTTAAAAATGGGCCTTCGTTAACTCTAACTTGTTCATCTTTTTGAAAAACTATTTTCGGGCTGGGTTTTGCGGCAGTTTCTTTGGTGCGTTTGAGAATGTTATCAACTTCTTCTTGCGGCAGGGGCACGGGTTTTCTTCCTAAACCGATAAAACCGGTAACGCCGGGCGAATTCTTCACAAAGAGGTAAGTCTTCTCGTTCAGCTGCATTTCCACGAGCAGATAACCGGGAAAAAATTTCCTCTGAGTAATCTTCTTCTTGCCGGAGCGCACTTCGGAGATCTGTTCGGTAGGAATTACCACGCTGGAAATTAAATCCGCGATACCTTCAGCGGCGATCTTCTTTTCCAAAGAATTCTTTACCTTTTCTTCCAAACCTGTTTGCGCGTGCACCACGTACCACTTTTTCATCTGAATACCAGCCTCAAAATTTTAGATAATCCTAAATCCACCACTCCGATAAAAACAGACATAATCACTGTTACGCATATCACCAAAACCGTAGAAGCTAAAAGTTCTTTGCGCGTTGACCAGGCGACTTTACTTAATTCAGCGCGTACTTCCTTAACAAAATTAACCGGTTTAGCGATAATATTCATTTTACCTATTTATTCAAGCCGCTCTCTCCTTAAAACTACAGGAGCGGCAGGACTTGAACCTGCAGTCACGGTTTTGGAGACCGTTGGTTTGCCATTAACCGACGCCCCTAAAATTAACTTTCTCATTCCCATCCTGACTCAAAGCAGGTAAAAATTTCGAACTAATTTTTACGTATTCGCCAGGATAAGTGCGGCCAAAACGACTTATCTCGCTTCGTTCGATAAGTCGTGGCCTTACTTAATTTCCTTATGCGGGGTATGTTTATGACAGGCGTTGCAGAACTTGTTTATCTCAAGTCTATCCTGATGCAACTTTTTATTCTTCTTCGTCGTGTAATTTCTGCTTTTGCAAACCGTACACTCTAATGTGATTGTCTCACGCATATTTATTTTTATTTAAGCTGGAGACGAGAATTGAACTCGTGACCCCGTCCTTACCAAGGACGTGCTCTGCCAACTGAGCTACTCCAGCAGCAAGCACTATGAGCCCTCAGTAAAATTAATAATATAAAAAAACCCCACCTTTTAAGAACATCAAATCTGCTCTTAAATCAGCAATTTAAAACAAAATTATGCTGTGAAACATAGGGAAATCTTCAGAGTGAATGAGTATATACTAAAGAAATATTCTTGTCAACCTTTTTTTATCATTTTTTTCATATAGTTACTCAAAGCCGCGAATTCGCCCAAATTTAAAGATTCCGGCCGGATATTTTTATCCAGGCCCGCTTGTTTTAAAAACCCTTCTAGCACGCCTTGCGGGACAATATCTTCCAAACTGTTTCTCAAAGTCTTCCTGCGCTGGTTAAAGGCGCCGCGAATAATCTTAAAGAAAAGCTGCTCATCGCAAACCAAATAATTTTTTTTGCTTCTTGGCTTAAGGCTTAAAAAAGATGAATCGACTTTTGGCGCCGGATAAAAAGAATTTTTGCTGATATGAAAAAGCGGCTTCGCCTGAAGATAATATTGCGCGAAACAACTTAAGGATCCATAGGCTTTGCTTCCGGCTGAAGCAACCAGCCGCTGGGCATATTCTTTTTGCACGGTGATAAAAATCTCGTCAATCAGATCCCGGTAGTTTATAAAATATTCAATTAACGGGCTGGAGATATAATAAGGAATATTGCCGAAAATCTTGATTTTTTTACTTACTTTCTGCTCGGCCAAAAACTGCGCTAAATTAATTTTTAAGATATCCGCTTTTACAAGCAGGCAATTTGAACAGCTAGACAGCTTAACCTGTAAATCATCATATAGCCGTGAGTCAATTTCCACGCTAAATAATTTTTTAACCTGCGTCGAAAACAAAAGCGTAAGTTCCCCTCTGCCTGAGCCGACCTCAAACAGTATATCTTCCGGCATAAAAGAACAAGCGGAGACAATTTTGGCCCGGATGTTCTTATCAACCAGGAAATTCTGGCCTAAGCTTTTTTTAGGTTTCGCGTGCATTTTACGGCTAGTTTTATGGCGGCAATTAACGAAGACGGGTCGGATAACTTCCAATTGCCGGCGATATCAATTGCTGTGCCGTGTAAAGGGGAAGTGCGTACAAAAGGCAATCCTAAAGTTAAATTCACTCCGCTCTCAGGCCCGGTTAATTTTAAAGCGATCAATGCCTGGTCATGATAAGCGGCGACCACGCAATCAAATTTACCGGATACCGCTTGCGCGATAGCAATATCAGCTGAAAACGGCCCGCAGATAGAAGTTTTTTTAAGTTTCTTTTTTAAACTTTTAATTGCCGGGATAATCAACTCCGGCTCTTCTCTTCCGATCACGCCATTATCTGAAGCATGCGGATTTAAACCGCAAAAAACAAACCTCGGGTGCGCTATGCGAAAAAGTTTTTTTAACCCTAAAGCGGATTGGTAGACAGTATTTTCGATAATTTGTTTGTTTAAATATCCGGCGACATTTTTAAGCGCAAGATGCTGGCTAAGCAGGCAAAATTTAAGCCGGTCGTTTAATAATAACATCACTGTATCCGGGCAATCGCAGGCGGAACTTAAATACTTGGTATGGCCGGAAAATTTTTTGCCCGATAGATTAACCGCCTCTTTTGAAACCGGGCAAGTTACCAGGCAATCAATCTTGCCGCAGCGCAATAACGCGAGCGCTTGATCTAAATATTCGATTGAAGCTTTGCCGTATTCTGCTTTGATCCTACCGAAAGAAAATTTATTTTTATTGATATTATCGATATCAACAAGATCAGCGCCTGGTAATTGGAATTTTTTTGCTGGGCAGGATTTTTTCAGGACAAAACTATTGCCGATAACCGTAAACCTGGCAAACCCGTTAAGCTGTTGTATCGCTTTTAAAGCTATTGCCGGGCCAATGCCGGAAGGATCGCCTATTGTCAGGCCAATTTTAATCATCCGTTAATCTTGATATAAGAACTTTTCTTAAGTTTATCCAGCCATTTGGTTAAACCTTCCTGTATCTTTATCTCAAATAAATAGGCGTGAATCCTGCTTTGCGCCTCTGTCAAGCTAAGCTGATGGCTGCTTAATATGTCATTTAACCTGAAGATATAATACTGATTATCGATCTTAACCGGAGCAGATATTTCCTGCACATTTAGCTTAAAAACAACATTCTCAATTTCCTTGCGCAATTTATCCACGGCAGTCACGCTTAATTTACTTATGCGAAAAGGATAAAGCCCGGCTAGTTCCTGATCGCTTTTGCCAAGTTTTAAATTATAAGCCAGGGTTTTAGCCATATCGTCGCTATCCACGGTAAAAACATCCAATTCGCGGGTTTCCGGGCTGAGAAACTCCTGCTTATGCAAATCGTAAAAATTAGTAATATCATCCGGCCCGATAACAACCTTTGAGCGCACATTCTGTTCGACCATACTAAACATCAAAAATTGCTCCCTGATCTTGGTTTCCAGGTCTGCCGGCACCAGCCCTTGCTTGGCTAAATCCCGCTCTAAATCCTTATCTGATTGATACCCCTTTTTAATTTCAGCAAGCTTGGATTTTACCCTATCCTGATTGATAATCACCTTGCTGTTTTTGGCTTCCTGCAGAATCAAACGGTCTTCGATCAAGCGGTCTAATAAACCAAGTTTTATTTGCTGCATTTTACTTTCTAGTTCTTTGCCCTGAAATTCCCGGGAATACTGCATACGCGTAAAATTATAAAAATCATTCAGATCTTTCTGGGTGATCACTTCATTATTCACTACCGCGACTACCGCGTCGCTTGAATAAGCGTTAGCCAGCGGAAGAATCAATAAAAATAAAAATGCCAATACTTTAAAATTAATTATGCCGCGCATCGAAAACTCCTGTTTTTTTAAAATTACCGATCGCTTCTTTAAGTAAGCGGCAATAAAGGTCAAAACCGATTGCCGCGATAAATCCATGCTGTTGCTGGCCTAAAAGATTGCCTGCGCCGCGTATCTCCAAATCTTCCATAGAAATCTTGAATCCGGAACCTAATTCACTGTGCGTTTCGATAGCTTTAAGCCTTTTTAAAGCGTTTGATTCTAAAATTTTCTTTCCCCCAAACATAAAATACGCGTAGGCATTGCGGTTAAACCTTCCTACCCTGCCGCGCAATTGATGCAAATCGCTTAAGCCAAAATTTTCCGCTCCATCGACAATCAGCGTATTTGCGTTTGGTATATCAATGCCGGATTCAATGATCATCGTCGAAACCAAGACATCAATCTTGCCGCAAATAAAATCCGACATCACATTTTCTAATAGTTTTGCCGGCATTTGGCCATGCGCAACGGCAATTCGTGTTTCGGGGGGCAAACCGCGGCTGATTTTTTCTTTAACTTTATCCAGGTCAACTATACGGTTGTGCAGAAAAAATACTTGCCCTTTGCGGTTAAGTTCGCGCCTTATTGCTTGATGCACCAAATCTAAATCATATTCTACCACAACCGTCTGGATAGGCAACCTATTTTGGGGCGGAGTATTGATCACGGAAAAATCCTTTGCTCCCATCAGGCTCATATATAAGGTGCGCGGTATGGGTGTCGCGGTAAGCACAAGCAGATCCGTAATCAGTTTAAGTTTTTTCAGTTTCTCTTTTGCTTTTACTCCGAAACGCTGCTCCTCATCAACGATGACCAACCCTAAATCCTTGAAAACGACATCATCTGACAGTAAACGGTGCGTGCCGATAATAACATCCACGCGGCCATCATTTAAACTTTGAATTATTTTTTTCTGCTCTGCCGGAGTCTTAAAACGGCATAAAAGCTCAACGTTAACCGCGAAATGCTTAAGCCGGCTGCTAAAATTCTGATAATGCTGCTCGGCTAATATCGTAGTCGGCACTAAATACGCTACTTGTTTGTTATCCATTACCGCTTTGAAAGCCGCGCGCATCGCTACTTCAGTCTTGCCATAGCCTACATCGCCGCAAAGCAGGCGGTCCATCGGCTTGCCTGATTCCATATCTGATTTAACATCGAGCATTGCTTTGGACTGATCCGGCGTTTCAAGATAAGGAAAAGTTTTTTCAAAATCTACCTGCCACTGCGTATCAGGCGAAAATTTAAAACCTCCCATCGCCAGGCGCATCGCCTGTAAAGTCAATAAATCCCAGGCCATTTTTTGAATGCCGCGGCGAGTGCGCTCTTTAGTTCTTTTCCATTGGCCTGAACCAATACGGTAAAGCTTCGGCTTGCGGGAGCAAAAAGCGATATATTTTTGCACCAGATGCATTGATTCCACCGGAACATAAAGTTTTTCCTTAAGGTCATATTCGATCACCAGGTGGTTAACCGGCTTGTCCTTAATTTTAATTTTCTCAAAACCTAAGAACTTCCCCACGCCATGCTGATTATGCACAACGTAGTCGCCGACTCCAATATCCACGAAATTATTCAGGGGAAACTCTTCACTAAACTCAAAATTCTTTTTCTCCGGAGTTTTTTGAAAAGGCAGGATGATCGCGATGCGATGCTGCCAAAGCAGGTTCCCTTTTTCAGGATTAAATGTTTTAATAGAAACAATTACGTCATTATCTAATTCCAAGCGGATGGGTAACTCAAATGAAGAGGGGAAAATATCGACAACCAGGCCGCGCGAGGCAAAATCTCCTTGCTCGGCAACAAGAGCCTGCTTCTTATAACCAAACGCAACCAGGTCAGAGAATAAACGTTCTAAATCAATACTCTGGCCGGAAAATAGTTTCAGGGATTTAAACATCTGTCTGATTTTTTTTAGCTAAGGCCAACGGTTTTTAGAAACCTTTAGCCTTAGCTAATTTGTTTATCTGGAACCTTTGCGGCCCCAGGAAAGCACTAATGGCGAGGCGATAAAAACCGTTGAATAAACGCCGGAAATAAAACCGACGAATAACGCGAAAGCAAAATTACTTAACACGTCACCGCCAAAAAAGAGAATCGCGAGAACCACGCAAAGGGTGACTCCCGAAGTAAGCAAAGTGCGGGCTAAAGTTTGGTTAACGCTTAAATTAATTAATTCTCTTAAAGAAAGTTTCCGGTAAAGACGGGAATTCTCCCGCACGCGGTCATAAATAACAATCGTATCGTTGATCGAATAACCAATGATTGTTAAAAATGCCGTAATACTTAAAAGATCGATCTGCCGATTAGTTAGCGACATCACTCCCAGCGTAACCAAAACGTCATGCAACAAAGCAATTACGCCAGCAGCGGCAAAATTAAAATGCTTGAAACGAAAAGAAACATAGATCAGGATACCGATAATCGACCAAAATAACGCTTTGATCGCCTTTTCCTTAAGATGTTTTCCGGCAACCGGGCCTACCCTCTCGATTTTTAGGATCTGTAAATCGTCATTGGGAAAAGCTTTTTTAAGTTCTTGGGTCAAAGCAATATTATTATCAGCTGAAGTGCGGATAAGAATTACTTTAGGGTTATCTTTAAACTGCTGGATAGACGCATCCCCAAGATTGATCTTCTTAAGCACCAAGCGGACCTTATCAATCTCCGGCGCGGTTTTAAAACTATACTCTTGCAGTTGGCCGCCGGCAAAATCAATACCATAAGCCTGACTGCCCTTTTTAAAATAGGAAAACAAGCCGACTGTGATCACGATCAATGAAACAGCATAAAACAGGTTCTTCTTGGAGATAAAATCGATTTTAGTCTCACCGATAATATTCAACATCGGCAAAGAATTTTTGATCCAGCCAAGGTTTAATAAAACTTCGAATATCACCCTTGTTACGACGATTGCGGTAAACATACTGGAGATTAAACCAATCGTTAAAGTAACCGCGAATCCGCGGATTGGCCCTGTGCCAAACTGAAAAAGCAAAAATGCCGCGATTAATGTAGTCAAGTTTGAATCGAATATCGCGCTGAATGCGCGGGCATAACCATTAGTGATCGCTAAGCGCAGGCTTCGGCCAGCTTTTAATTCCTCCCTGATACGTTCGTTAATCAAAACATTTGCATCCACCGCCATACCCAGAGATAAAGCGATACCGGCGATACCAGGTAAAGTCAATGTCGCTGATACGCCGGAAAAAAGCACCGGCAAAGCGCCTAACCCGCCTAAAATCATCAAAAAGTTTAACAATAAAGCGATATTGCTGATCAAACCGGCAAGTAAATAATAAACCGCCATAAAAATAAAAACCGCTGCCGCGCCGATCAAACTGGCTTTCACGCCTTTATTAATGGAATCCTGGCCTAAAAGCGGGCCAACAGTCCTTTCTTCCTCAATATGCATCGGAGCCGGCAAAGCGCCAACCCTTAAGATTAAAGCCAGATCTTGAGCACTTTGGGCGTCAAAACGGCCGGTGATCACCGCTTCTCCGGAAGGTATTGCTTCCCTGATACTCGGAGCTGATTGAACCTTGCCGTCTAAAACTATTGCCAGGCGCCGGCCGATATTACTAGCGGTAAGCTCAGCGAATTTTTTAGCGCCTTCGGCGTTAAATTGCAAAGAAACAATCGGCTCATTAAATTGGCTCTGGTCAAAACGCACTGAAGCATTAGTCAGCGAATCGCCAACTAAAACTGTTTTTGACTCAAGTAGCAAAGGTTGGTTATCACTAGCGGAAGTTTTTAATTCATACCCTTCCGGGACCACGCCAGCTAAAGCGCTTTTAAGTTTTTCCGGATCATCGGAGACGAGCTTAAATTCCAGCATCGCGGTTTTACCGATAATCTCGATCGCGCGCTCCCGGTCAGTAACCCCGGGCAGTTGCACGACAATTTCATCTTCGCCTTGCTTCTGAATAGAAGTCTCCCTTACGCCAAATTCATCGATGCGGTTACGGATAACCTCAACCGCCCTGTCGCAGGCGTCAAGTTTAGCCTGTCCGCTTAAATGGCTGGTATCAATTTTTAATAATAAATGCATACCGCCTTGCAAGTCCAGGCCAAGATTAATGCGCTTGTTTATAGGAAAGCTGAAATACGCGCAGACTCCGATTACACCCAAGATCAAGAGAATCCGGTAAAGAAGATTTTTATTCATAGTATTTTATCCTTATATTATTTCCCCGCGTTTTGCGCCTTCTTAACGTAAGCGATACTGTTTCTTTCAATCTCGATCTTCACATTTTCATCAATACGCAAAAGAAAAGTTTTTTCTTTAACGCCCACGATAGTGCCGTGAATACCGCCTAAAGTGACCACGTCATCGTTCTTATCTATGGCGCCAAGCATTTTCTGATGCTCTTTTTCCTTAAGTTTCTGGGGGCGGATCAATAAAAAATAAAAAACAATGAAAATCAAAACGATAGGTAATAACTGCATAATTGGGTTTACCGCTGTTTGCTGTGGCATAGTAATCTCCTTTAAAGAATGTTATTTAGAAGCCTTTTTCATCAGGCTCTTTACTGTATCTGACATTTGCGCGCCGTTTTTGATCCAGGCCTGGATCAGCTCTTTTTTTAATAAAGATTTTCCGGTGATCGAATCATAGTAGCCTAACTCTTCCAACACCCGTGCGTCACGGCCGGATCTTTCGTCAAAAGCAGTGACCCTAAAATGCGCTTTGCCTTTGGGATTTTTACCGATTCTTCTTAAACGAATGTGCACAGCCATTACCAACCTCCTTGATTAGTGTTATCTTTTAATAATTACTTTCTAATTGCTTCAATCAACGCTTTTGCTTTATTCACTGTTTCCTGATACTCTTTTGCCGGCACTGAATCCGCTACGATCCCCGCGCCTGCCTGGATGTAAGCAAAACCGTCTTTTACGACGATCGTGCGTATATTAATGCAGGTATCCATATTATGCGAAAAACTAAAATACCCTACCGCGCCGGCGTATAAAGAACGCCTCAAGTTTTCCAGCTGATCGATAATTTCCATTGCTCTGACTTTTGGGGCGCCGCTTACAGTGCCGGCAGGAAAAACGGCTTTTAACACATCATAGATATCAAACCTTTTTTTGTCAAGCACTCCTCTTACTTCGCTGACCATATGCATCACATGCGAGTATCTTTCCACGCGCATAAAATCAGGCACACTGACTTTGCCTGTCAGACTTACGCGGCCAAGGTCATTCCGGCCTAAGTCCACCAACATCAGGTGTTCGGCTCTTTCCTTAATATCTTTCAATAATTCTATTTCAAATTTTTGGTCTTTTAAGGGGTCATTTGAGCGTGGACGCGTTCCGGCAATAGGCCGCGTCTGCATAATCCCGTCTTCACAACGCACAAGCATCTCCGGGCTTGAGCCGACAACAGAAAAATCTTTTAACTTTAAGAAATACATATATGGAGAAGGATTCAGCCTTCTTAATGAACGATAAATATCAAAAGCGTCCCTTTTAGTGTTTACTTTAAAACGTTGCGAAAGAACCACTTGGATCACATCGCCTTTTTTAATATATTCTTTTGCCGCTTTCACCATCGCGACAAATTCCGCTTTAGTGATATTGCTTTGCACATGAATATTTTTGTTAAAATTGCGCGAATTAGTTTCTTTGATCGCACAATCAAAATCCTTCTGGATTAAATCTATCTTCTTTAAAGCTTTTTGATAAAGTTCTTTTTTGATTGCCAGGTTTGCGCCTTGCGCAATGTTCACATTGCTGACAATCTGGATCGTATGTTTAAAGTGATCGAAGATCAATATCGTATCGGTAAGCATCAGCAAGATATCATCCAGTTTAAGATGATCCTTATTTTTATCAGGCAGTTTCTCAAAGAACCTTACCGTGTCATATCCGATATAGCCAACCAGCCCGCCGGAAAAACGCGGCAGTCCAGCAACCTGCACGCTTTTAAATGAACACATAATCTTCTTTACTTCATCCAGCGGATTACCGGAAGCGATAAAACGCTCCACTTTATGCCGATGGGCATAAGTAATTTCAATCTTATTTCCCTTACTTTTAAAAATCACTTCAGGATTTGTTCCCAGAAAGGAATAGCGGGCAATCTTCTCTTTGCCTTCGACAGACTCAAGCAAAAAAGCGTAATCGCCTTTTTTAATTTTTAAAAAAGCCGAGACCGGTGTTTCCAGATCAGCGTTAATTTCTTTATACACCGGTATGAGATTACCTTGTTTACTAAGCGTCAAGAATTCTTTAAAATCTGGTTTATACATATTTGTTTGTCAGTCATCAGCTGTCAGCTTTTGACCTTCCCTACATACTACATACTATATACTACATAATACTATATACTACATAATACTATATACTACATAATACTGTTTTTTCTATTTTTCTATAAAAACATGACCGATTATTCGTGTGGCAGGCAGCGCCAACCTGACGGACTTTAATTAACAACGCGTCCATATCGCAATCGTAAGCTATGGATTTTACAAATTGAAAATGGCCGCTGGTCAAGCCTTTTACCCAATATTCCTTGCGCGAGCGCGACCAAAAACAAGTTTTGCCTGATTTGATCGTCCGCCTAACAGATTCCTTGTTCATATAACCAAGCATCAAAACCGCGTTATCCTTATAATCCTGAATGATCGCCGGGATCAAGCCTGCTTTGTCAAATTTTAGCGCGCTAACCTTAAAAGTATTTTTTTTCATAGCCTTATTGCTATCCCCTTTTGTTTTAAATATTCTTTTACCTGTTTTATGGAATATTCCTGATAATGAAACAAGGAAGCTGCCAGAGCAGCGTCGGCGCCTGCGCTGGCGAAAACATTATAAAAATCTTCCAATTTTCCCGCGCCGCCTGAAGCGATTACCGGAATAGGCACGCAGCTTGTTAGAGCTTTAGTCAACTCCAGGTCGTAACCATCTTTAGTGCCGTCGGTATCCATACTTGTCAAAAGAATCTCGCCGGCACCGAGTTTAGCGGCTTTCCTTGCCCACTCTAACGCGTCAATGCCTGTAGGCGTCCGGCCGCCGTTAATAAAAACCTCCCAGCAATCTTTTTGTTTTTTAGCGTCAATCGCCACGACAATACATTGGCTGCCAAACCTGGCTGAAGCATCAGAGATTAATTCCGGGCACTTAACCGCTTGTGTATTTAAAGAAACTTTCTCCGCGCCGGCATTTAAAATATCCCGGATATCGGAGATATCTCCAATACCTCCGCCTACGGTAAAAGGCATAAAAATATTCTTGGCGATTTTTTCAACCAAAACTACAAGCGTCTTGCGCTTTTCAAAGCTGGCAGTGATATCCAGGAAAACAAGTTCATCCGCGCCTTGGGCGTCATATATTTTAGCTACTTCCACCGGGTCACCGGCATCGCGCAGCTTAAGGAATTTCACGCCCTTAACTACCCTGCCATCTTTAATATCCAGGCAGGGAATAATTCTTTTACTCAACATTATTTATAGAAATTAGCGGTTTAGGAAGGTTACCTAAACCGCTAACCCTCGCTTAATTACTTTACTTTCTTATCCAGATAATCCCTTAAAATGCTCCATGTCCTTTTGCCTACTTTTCCATCGACAGGAAGGTTATTAGCGCCCTGAAAAGCTTTGATCGCTTCTATAGTTTGTTTGCCAATCTTGCCATCAATTTTTCCCGGTTCATAACCGGCATTCTTTAAAGCTGTCTGAATTTCTTTTACCTTGGGGCGCTGTTTTATTTCTGTGGCTTTGCCCATTGACTGCTCTTCAGGAGCTTTTACTGCTGACTTTAAACTATTTAATTCTTCATCTTTAGCACTTAACTGTGATTCTAACGCGGCAACCTGATTTCTTAAGCCCTGCATTTCCAATTCGTTATTTTTTCTTGAAGTAGCGCAGCCGCTTAAAGAAAAGCCTGCCATAACCAATAATACCAAGATCATTATCCTCTTACCCATTTTACTGCCTCCTTTTTTTTTACAATTAAACTTTTAACGCTTCTGTTAAAGTAAATTTATTTTCATACAAAGCCTTACCGATAATTACGCCAACTACCCCATCATCAGCCAACCCCTTAAGATCTTCCAAATCTTTTAAGGAAGATACTCCTCCTGAAGCGATAATCTGCAAACCGCTTTCTTTAGATAATTGTTTTATTCCAAATAAATTCGGGCCGCACAACATACCATCAGTCGAAACATCAGTATAAATCACCTGGCTAAAACCCGCATCTTTAAGCTCTTTGGCAAAATCAATTGCTTTTCTGCCCGCGCCATTAACGCTTTGCCAGCCTTCAACCATTACCAGGCCGTCTTTAGCGTCGATACTTACAATTACTTTTTTCCCGAATTCTTTGGCCGCCTCAAGCAAAAATTTCCTGTCCACAGCCGCTCTAGTGCCTAAAACCACGCGGCTAACGCCTAAAACAAGCAGTTGACGAATAGTCTCCAGATCCCTTACCCCTCCGCCAAACTCTAAAGGAATACCTGCTTCACGGATAATTTCTTTTAAAGAATCCAGGTTCTTCACCCCTGCTCCGGAAGCGCCATCTAGATCCACGATATGCAAAAATTGCGCGCCCAGTTTAGCCCAATGTTTTGCCATGCTTGCCGGGCAATCCGCGTAAACCTTTTGCTGGTCAAACTTTCCCTGGGTAAGCCGCACAACCTGGCCTGCTTTGATATCGATCGCCGGTATGATTAACATAATTCCACAAAATTCCTGATTATTTTTAAACCCACAGTTTGGCTCTTCTCAGGATGGAACTGCGCGCCATAAAGGTTATTTTTCCAGACAACCGCGGCGAATTCCAAACCATATTCGGCGCAAGCAGCAGTTGTGCCGCTTTCTTTAGGAACCGGATAATATGAATGGCAGAAATATACCTGATCCTGGTCGGTTATGCCTTTTAAAAGCGGGCATTGCGCAGCTTTAACTTTTAAATTATTCCAACCCATATGCGGCACTTTTAGTTTGAGTTTTGAACTAAATTTAACCACATCTCCGCTCAAGATTGATAACCCGGGCTGATTTTCCGCTTCTTGGCTTTTATCAAAAAGTAACTGCATCCCCAGGCAAATGCCTAATAAAGGTTTTTTTGCTGCGCTATCTTTGATCGCCGGAAGCAAGTTGAATTTTTTTAATTCAACCATCGCGTCGCTAAATGCCCCGACGCCGGGAAGCACAAGTTTATCGCTTTTTTTTATATCCTCAGGCTTATTTGTCACCAACACCTCGGCGCCAGAAGCCTGCAAAGCTTTGGCGACACTGTGAATATTACCCATCCCATAATCAATAACCGCAATCATAATTCAATAGTTAGATTAAACACTTAATCGATAACTCCTTTAGTCGAAGGGATACCCTTTCGGCGGGGATCAATCTGCGTTGCCTGGTCCAAAGCAATACCCAGCCCTTTGAAAACAGGCTCTAAATTAGTGTGCAAATCCGGGTTTAAACTCGAAATGCTGATATCCAGGTTCATACCCAGCCGTTTGGCAAAGGCTTCAAAAAAATGATTGGCGTATTCTATCGAATACCCCGTGTCTTTTTTAGTAATCGGATCTTTAGAGAGCACAAATTTGATCCCGTTAAAAAAACCTCTACCGCTGATATCCACCACAACATTGGCAACCGCATCTTCCATCGGCACAGAAATAGAACCGAATCTTTTGATCCCATTTTTATCTCCCAGGGCTTTCTTGAAAGCATCGCCCAGGACAATGCCGATATCCTCGTTGGTGTGATGAATATCCACTTTAAGATCGCCTTTTGCGCAAACATTTAAATCAAATAAACCATGAAAACTAAACAACTCAAGCATATGATCCAACATGCCGATGCCAGTATCAATCTTGGCTTTACCCTGGCCGCCAATTGTCAATTTAACGATGATTTCAGTTTCCCTGGTTTTTCTTTTTATTTCCGCGCTTCTATTCTTCATTTTTGACCTTTCACTTTTATTCTCTTTTCTTGCCTTTGGCTATTAGGTTCTAGGTGTTAGGTTCTAGGTTTTCTTACATTCCTGCCTACTACCTTATATTAACTCTACACAAACCTGGCTTTTACCGAATCTAAATGCTTTTGCAGGCCCTCGATGCCGGCAATTTTCTCTAACGGTTCGCGTACTTTTTCCAAAGATTTTTTTGAATAACTGATAATATGACTGCTTTTCACAAAATCAAAGACACTTAATCCGCTAAAAAATCTCGCTGTGCCCTGCGTAGGTAAAACATGGCTTGGCCCGGCGATATAATCACCGACTGCTGTTGGGCTGTAAGGCCCTAAAAATATCGCGCCGGCATTTTTAATGCCTTTTAAAAGCCGCTTAGGATCCTGCACAAGGATCTCTAAATGTTCCGGAGCAATTCTATTGCTGATTTCAACCGCCTGATCCAGATTTTTGGTCAAGACGATATAACCATTTTCACCGTCTAACTGGGATTTTACTTCCCGGGCAAGCGATTTTGAATTAGTGATCAAGATAGCCAATCCTTTAGCGTGCTCTGCCTGGGCGCGTAAATCCGCGATAATAAATTTTGGATTACTGAAACGATTAGCGATAATCACCAACTCCGTTGGTCCGGCAATCATATCAATATCCACTGTACCGAAAACCTGCCGTTTGGCCTCATTAACGTAAATATTTCCCGGCCCGACGATTTTGTCCACGCGGGGAATAGTTTTTGTGCCATACGCTAAAGCAGCGATCCCTTGCGCGCCGCCTGCGCGGTAGATCTCATCCACTTTTAGAAGATCAGCTACCACCAGAATATGCGGATTGATCTGGCCGGATTTATCTGGAGGGCTGATCAAAGCTATTTTTTTAACGCCTGCCAGCTTTGCCGGCAAGACAGTCATATAAACCGTAGAAACTAAGGGAGCGGTTCCTGCCGGAATATAGACGCCAATTCTCTCAAGTGGAGTAAAATTTTCACCCAGCATTACGCCTTCCGGCAAACTCATTCTCCAGGATTTACGCAGCTGCTTGCGGTAAAACCTGTTAATATTTTCGATCACTATCTTGAGGCTGGAAACGAAATTCGCGCTGGTATTCTGATAGGCTCCGCTAATCTCAATTTGTGAAACTTTTAATTGCCGGGGAGCTAATTTTACTGAATCAAATTTACGCGTATATTTTAATAAAGCTTCGTCGCCAAAAAGGCGCACATCCTCCAGGATCTTTTTTACTTTATCTTCAACACGCGCCTGGCGGTTTATGCCGCGGTTATAAATCTTTTCTAATTGTTTGCTTGTAGACCTGATAATTTTCATTTTATCGCTTCCCCTATTTAGCTATTTATTTAGCTGCTGAAGCTTTAATTATATCTTTTAGTTGGCTAAAAGCCAAGTCAAAATTATCCGGCTTGCTGCCTCCGGCCTGGGCAAAATCTTTCCTGCCGCCGCCACTGCCGCCAATTGCCAAAGCAACCTGACGGATCAAAACTCCAGCGTCAAAACTTTTAGCTGATAAATCCTGCGTAACGCCGATTACCAGATACGCTTTCATCTGTTGGTCATCTTTCGAACCTAAAGCTATTACCGCCTGTTTTAACTCTGCCTTTATTCTATCCGCCAGCATTCTTAAACCAGCCATATCTAAATCAGGTATAAGCGCGCAAATCACGTTGATATCGTTAATCTTTATTTTTTTATCGATAATTTCGGCCAACGTATTAGTCAAAAGATTATTTAATTCCTGGCTCTGCTTTTTCTCATCTTCTTTTTGTTTTTTCAGATTTTCGATTTTTTTAGATTCTTCCGTTAGCCTTTGTTCTTTTTGCTTAATAAACTGCTCGGCAAAACTACCGGTAACTGCTTCAATCCTGCGGATACCGCTGGCGACAGAACTGTCGCTGATAATTTTTATTAAACCGATTTTTCCGATATCATCGATATGCGTGCCTCCACATAACTCTTTGGAGATACCCTCGATGTTGACCACGCGCACATGATCGCCGTATTTTTCTTCAAAAAAAGCCAAAGCCCCTGCTTGTTTAGCTTCTTTTAAAGGCATTTCTTTACAGTTGACTGCTTGATTTCCTGCGATAAAACTATTCGCCAAATCCTCGATTTTCGTGATTTCTTCAACAGTTAACCGTTTAAAATGCGTAAAATCAAAACGCAACTTCTCTTCGGCTACCATTGACCCCTGTTGTTGAACGTGATTTCCTAACACCTGCCGCAAAGCTGCCTGCAATAAATGCGTAGCAGTGTGGTTTTTTGCGATATTCAACCTGCGCTGAGTATTGATCTGCGCGAAAACCTGATCACCTTTTTTAAAAGAACCGGAGATAACTTTTCCGATATGCAAAAATACATTATCGATTTTCTGCGTATTTAAAACTTCAAAGACATTTTCACCGTTGCTTAATTTACCGGTATCGCCGGTTTGGCCGCCGGATTCAGCGTAAAACGGCGTCTGCTCTAGAACAATCTGCAAACTTTCACCTAAACGTGCCTGGCCTGCCTCTTTAGCATCATTTAAAATAGCTAATATATTTGCTTGGGCAGAACTTTTCGCATAGCCGATAAACTTTGTCGGATTTAATTTTATTCCTAAACCTTTAGCGTCAAAAACATCGCCTTTCATCTTACTTTGAGATTTAGAACGCTGCCTCTGCTCTTCAAACTTCGCATCAACAACTTTGGCTATCGCTGCCAAATCCTTAACCCCTTGCTCTTTCAGATATTCTTCGATTAACTCTGAAGGAAGCCCATGGGTATCATACAATTTAAAAACAATCGCGCCTATCTCTTCAGCAAAGCCGTTCAAAGGAATTCTCGCAAGCAACGCTTCGCTTGAATTTAAAATATCGATAAAATTATTTTCTTCATTCAGTATAACCTGGGCGATATCATTCGCTCTCTCCATTAAATCCGGATAAGGCTTACGCATAATCTCGGCAAGCTGGCCAGTTAACTTATATAAAAACGGTTTATCAATGCCTAAACTTCTTAAATGCATTACGCTTTTACGGATGATCTTACGTACAATATACCCGCGGCCTTCATTAGATGGCGTAATCCCGTCATATATGGAAAAAACCACAGCCCGCAAATGGTCAGCTATAGCATAGATTACATTATTTTTCGATCTACAGATAGATTCGTCATTGCGAGCCCCGCAGGGGCGAAGCAATCCAGCATTAGATTGCTTCGTCGCCTTCGGCTCCTCGCAATGACGGTTTAATAACTGAATTTTCTGACGTTCTAATCCTATCTCTTTAATCACCGGCTGAAACAATTCTGTTTCAAAATTATTCCGCTTACCCTGCATCACCGCGGAAAGCCGCTCAAGGCCCATACCCGTATCAATATTTTTGTTCGGTAAAGGCTCAAGCGTTCCATCCTCTTTGCGGTTAAACTGGGTAAAAACCAGATTCCAAATTTCTACAAACCTGCCGCAACTGCATGCCGGATTACAAATTTTCTCGCCGCAGCCGATACTTTCTCCAAAATCATAAAAAATTTCCGAGCATGGCCCGCATGGGCCATTAGGCCCTTTGGCCTTAGCTTCAGCCGGCCAAAAATTATCTTTGTCCCCAAGTTTTACGATCCTATTTACAGGAATATGGATTTCATCTTTCCAAATATTATACGCCTCACTATCATCTTGATATACTGAAACCCAGAGTTTAGCCGGGTCAATTCGCAATTCTTTAGTGAGAAATTCCCAAGCCCAGGCAATCGCGTCAGATTTAAAATAATCCCCGAATGAAAAATTCCCTAACATTTCAAAAAAAGTGTGATGGCTGCTTGTCTTACCGACTTTATTCAAATCATCGGTGCGCAAACAGCGCTGGCTTGTTGCCGCGCGTTTAAAACCGGCGTCAAAACCTAAAAACTCTCTTTTAAACTGGTTCATCCCCGCAGGAGTAAACAACACAGTCGGATCATCCTTGGGCACCAAAGAATCGCTATCCACGATTTTGTGATTTTTGGCTTTAAAAAAAGAAAGGAATTTTTCTCTTAAAATATCTGCTGTCATATCGATCTACTTCTCATTCACTAGTTTAATTACTATATTACTTACTAAATCCGGCGAGAACCCTCTACGCATCAAATACGCGTATATTCTTTGTTTGGCCTTGACTGGATCAATACCTTTTGATTTAGCAAACTTTTGCTCAGCTAATTTCCTTACGACATCTTCCTCTTGGTAATCCTCTTTTGCCCAGGCAAAAGCAGTTTCGATAATTTCTTTATCTAAACCCTTTTGCAGCAATTCTTGCTTGATCCTTCTTAAGCCAAATGGCCGCTTCAGGCGGCTGGACACCCAGCCTCTGGCAAAA
>JALOBQ010000085.1 GCA_023228185.1 Candidatus Omnitrophota bacterium | reverse complement strand
ATAACTTGGAACCGTCGCATCCCGCACGGGATGCGTGGATTGAAATACTAAGGCACTCGCTAGAGTGGCGACTGGTATCTGTCGCATCCCGCACGGGATGCGTGGATTGAAATAAAATTCTCAATACCAATCAAAATACCATTATCATGTCGCATCCCGCACGGGATGCGTGGATTGAAATTCCTTTTGTTCCACTACTGTTTTCTCGTTCTTTTCCGTCGCATCCCGCACGGGATGCGTGGATTGAAATCCCTAACACGTGTCGACCATGACAGGTTTTGATAGTCGCATCCCGCACGGGATGCGTGGATTGAAATGGTTCTCTTGGGAGATTGTCATTGGCGGAGAGCCTGTCGCATCCCGCACGGGATGCGTGGATTGAAATTGAAATGTGTGTCAAATTGTGTGTCAAATTGGGAAGTCGCATCCCGCACGGGATGCGTGGATTGAAATGAGTATATATCATTCGCAATAACAAGGAAGTGATCGTCGCATCCCGCACGGGATGCGTGGATTGAAATCCAGGTGTTCAGCGATTCTGTCAGCCAGCTTGACGTCGCATCCCGCACGGGATGCGTGGATTGAAATAATGTCGATAATCATATCCTTATCAATCCGAAACGTCGCATCCCGCACGGGATGCGTGGATTGAAATTGCATCGACACAAACTACACCCGCGAGTCTATTTTGTCGCATCCCGCACGGGATGCGTGGATTGAAATCTTGATATAATCCGTCAATTTTTTAAGCCCAAAAAGTCGCATCCCGCACGGATGCGTGGATTGAAATCGTGCCGGGTGGCTGGCAGCAATGAAAGTATTCGTCGCATCCCGCACGGGATGCGTGGATTGAAATATTTTCGTTTTGCTTGGCATCGGTGCTGCGTTTGGTCGCATCCCGCACGGGATGCGTGGATTGAAATACAATTCCTGGTGTAATCAAGACCGGGGATGGGAGTCGCATCCCGCACGGGATGCGTGGATTGAAATAATCATCATCCTGGCATCTGTATTTTTGTGCTATGTCGCATCCCGCACGGGATGCGTGGATTGAAATCTCGACGGCTTCAGCTAGATGCTTTTGATTCTCGGTCGCATCCCGCACGGGATGCGTGGATTGAAATTAACAGCGATGGACTTGCCGATGGGTGGAGCACAGTCGCATCCCGCACGGGATGCGTGGATTGAAATACAACCAAGACATCATTGTCATCGTAGTCGTAGCGTCGCATCCCGCACGGGATGCGTGGATTGAAATGCGAAATATATGCATATAATTTTAATAAGATATAGTCGCATCCCGCACGGGATGCGTGGATTGAAATGACACAAACGAGTGTTATCATTCGACATGGAACGGTGTCGCATCCCGCACGGGATGCGTGGATTGAAATACATTTTGCTGATTGTATTGTGGAAAAAGGAGTAGTCGCATCCCGCACAGGATGCGTGGATTGAAATGAATCCCCGGCGACTATGTCCACGATTGGCTTCTGTCGCATCCCGCACGGGATGCGTGGATTGAAATTGAGTATTGAGCATCATCGACAGACCGAATTGATGTCGCATCCCGCACGGGATGCGTGGATTGAAATTCATTTCTCGGTGCAACCGTCAGCTTCGGCTTTACGTCGCATCCCGCACGGGATGCGTGGATTGAAATATGTATATGGTCACGCTGAATGCTGACATAGTATCGTCGCATCCCGCACGGGATGCGTGGATTGAAATTTTCTCCTTTTGGGGATTGAGTAGTGTTTCCATAGTCGCATCCCGCACGGGATGCGTGGATTGAAATACAACTACGGACACATAATAATTGTGATCTTCAGTCGCATCCCGCACGGGATGCGTGGATTGAAATTTGACCTTGCTCTCGTACTTGTCGATGACCTGGCGTCGCATCCCGCACGGGATGCGTGGATTGAAATTGACGCACATTGAATATAAATATAATCACTTATGTCGCATCCCGCACGGGATGCGTGGATTGAAATTTGACCTTGGGAATCCTGAACTGAATCTCCTTCAGTCGCATCCCGCACGGGATGCGTGGATTGAAATCAATCGCGAGATAAAAGCCGTTCATCGGAAAATAGTCGCATCCCGCACGGGATGCGTGGATTGAAATCAGTAATGGATCTTGTAAATTTTGATCTCGAAACCGTCGCATCCCGCACGTGATGCGTGGATTGAAATATTAAGTTTAGCAAAGTGAACACTGATGCTCTAGTGTCGCATCCCGCACGGGATGCGTGGATTGAAATTGCAAGGGTGGGGTATGATTTCATAGCAATTCCCGGTCGCATCCCGCACGGGATGCGTGGATTGAAATTCCTCTTTGTAAATGATATCCAGCGCCTGGATATAGTCGCATCCCGCACGGGATGCGTGGATTGAAATAGTAAACAATCTGGGCATATTGGCGTTGGCGAACCGTCGCATCCCGCACGGGATGCGTGGATTGAAATAGCCATTGGACTGTTGTTGTCGAAGGTCGTTTGCTCGTCGCATCCCGCACGGGATGCGTGGATTGAAATTCGTCGAGCTTGTCGCTGATGGTTTCGGTATCGGTCGCATCCCGCACGGGATGCGTGGATTGAAATATCCGTAGCCGTGTAAAGATCGGTCAACTCATATGGTCGCATCCCGCACGGGATGCGTGGATTGAAATGCTTTGATTGCAGCCAAGGATTATGACTCGATCAAGTCGCATCCCGCACGGGATGCGTGAATTGAAATTTCCTGCGTGGCTCTTGTACGCCACGGATAATAGGGTCGCATCCCGCACGGGATGCGTGGATTGAAATTCTCTAGATGATTCTCAGAAATCTTAACTGCTGAAAGTCGCATCCCGCACGGGATGCGTGGATTGAAATCAAGTGCAAAAAATCTACGAAAAAGACGCAAGAGCGTCGCATCCCGCACGAGATGCGTGGATTGAAATTTTTTGTTAAGGTGGTGCCTTTGCCTTGAAAAAAGTCGCATCCCGCACGGGATGCGTGGATTGAAATATGACAGGTGAAGTTGCGGACTATCTAGGTATTCCGTCGCATCCCGCACGGGATGCGTGGATTGAAATGAGCAATACCGGATCAATCTTTATCTTTGATTTACGTCGCATCCCGCACGGGATGCGTGGATTGAAATTAAAAAAGACGAAGAAGATACAACAAAATCAGATGGTCGCATCCCGCACGGGATGCGTGGATTGAAATGGATAAATCAGTATTAGATTCTAATCTTTGAGATGTCGCATCCCGCACGGGATGCGTGGATTGAAATTGACATATTGAAGTATCTTGCGATTTGGCTTTCGTCGCATCCCGCACGGGATGCGTGGATTGAAATTCGCTTGTTAACGCGGTTGCGTCCGCTTTTTAGGAGTCGCATCCCGCACGGGATGCGTGGATTGAAATCTAAAAACCCGGAAATACGTTACACGAACACGAACATGTCGCATCCCGCACGGGATGCGTGGATTGAAATTTGAACACCTCGACGTTGATTGTGTAGCCCTATGTCGCATCCCGCACGGGATGCGTGGATTGAAATTGCCATTACGAAAACCTCCTGACGGATAGAATGACGTCGCATCCCGCACGGGATGCGTGGATTGAAATTATCATGACAGAGCACCTGCTTGACGTGCAGGGGGTCGCATCCCGCACGGGATGCGTGGATTGAAATCCAGATTAGTACAATATCCAGCGAGACGAGATCGGTCGCATCCCGCACGGGATGCGTGGATTGAAATCATCGACGCCAGCCTCAATACACCTGGTAGTGAAGTCGCATCCCGCACGGGATGCGTGGATTGAAATGGAATACGGCAGTAACGTAACGCTTGATCTATACGGTCGCATCCCGCACGGGATGCGTGGATTGAAATGCTGATACAATCCCCGTTGAGATTGAGGATCTATGTCGCATCCCGCACGGGATGCGTGGATTGAAATACAAACTTATTCGCAGTATCAGGCGGCGACTACATTGTCGCATCCCGCACGGGATGCGTGGATTGAAATCGTCTGAAGATGAGAAAAACACCTTATAGAACGTGGTCGCATCCCGCACGGGATGCGTGGATTGAAATTTGTTGTACTCCATCTTTTCCTTGATGGCAGCTGTCGCATCCCGCACGGGATGCGTGGATTGAAATTGTGAATGTGCGCAAATGTAATAAAGAGCCTTTACAGTCGCATCCCGCACGGGATGCGTGGATTGAAATTCACACTCACATACAATGATGAAAATTACAACTTGTCGCATCCCGCACGGGATGCGTGGATTGAAATATACATCCATGTACCTGATTATCATTGAGCGTGTGTCGCATCCCGCACGGGATGCGTGGATTGAAATCGTCTGAAGATGAGAAAAACACCTTATAGAACGTGGTCGCATCCCGCACGGGATGCGTGGATTGAAATTTGT
>JALOBQ010000084.1 GCA_023228185.1 Candidatus Omnitrophota bacterium | reverse complement strand
CGCTTCCACGATACAAATTACCTGGCCAGGTTCAATTGTCTGGCCAACTTCAACATAAGCAGGCGATTCCGGGCTGGGCGCCCGATAGAATGTTCCCACCATAGGAGATTTAATTTCCACGGTTTTCACAGCCGCAGGAACTGGAGCAGCAGCTTGTTGGCGCAAGGCAGCGGCTTGAGGCGCACTTTGCCTCTCCAGAAGAACAGGAGTATTAAAAGTCTCTACGCCGCCGGAAGCGGTTTTCTTAAGCCGGATGCGCATATCCTCTTTTTCCACCTCTAGCTCAACAAGGCCGTTTTCATTCATTAAATTAATCATTTCTTTGATTTCTTTGATATTCATTGTAGCAGGCTCCTTTTTAAGGATTAGATGTGGAACTTAATTTACTCGTTCTACGTAACTTCCTGTGCGCGTGTCTACTTTGATCTTGTCGCCTTCACCGATAAATAAAGGCACTTGCACATTGGCTCCGGTGTCGATTTCCGCCGGCTTTGTGCCGCTTTTGGCAGTATCGCCCTTGATGCCCGGTTCCGTATGAATAATCGTGAATTCGATAAAATTCGGCAAGTTGATCGATAATGTTTCGCCTTTAAAAAAATAACCTAATACTTCAAGGTTGTCTTTAAGAAATTTAACTTTATCCTCAATGCGTTCTTCGGCAACCGGCACTTCTTCAAAAGTTTCCTGGTCCATGAAATGGTAAAGGCCGCCAGCCGAATACTGATACTGCAGTTTGCGTTCCTCGACAAAAGCCGGCTCAATAGTTTCCACGCCGCGGAAAGTCAATTCCTGAATATTATTGTTCTTCATATTGCGCAGGCGCGCCCGCACAAACGCCGAACCCTTACCGGGTTTGACGTGCTGGGCTTCCACGACAACATAAACTTCATTGTTCACTAAAATGGTTACTCCGGATTTAATTTCATTTATGGACAGCGCCACTTAACACCTCACATCCTTTATTGGTTACTAATATCATATCTTCAATGCGTACGCCAAACTTACCCGGTAGATAAATCCCCGGTTCAATGGTAAAGATCATTCCCGCTTCAACTAAACTGCCTTCTTTAGCGCTGATATGCGGGCTTTCATGCACTTCTAACCCGAAGCCGTGGCCAAGGTTATGCTCAAATTTACCAGCATAGCCGCATTTGGCGATATAATCCCTGGCAGCTTTGTCAATTTCAGCGATTTCCACGTTCGGGCGGATCAATTTAATCGCTTTTTCCTGCGCCTTAAGCACGATATTATATACTTTGCGCAGAAGAACGTTTATTTTACCCAAAAAGAAAACCCTTGTCAAGTCAGATTTATACCCCTGATACTCCACTCCTAAATCAATCAATACCGGCTGGTTATCGCAAATTAAGCGCTCTCCGGAAAGATGATGTGGCTTACTGGAATTAGGGCCGCTGGCGACAATTACATCAAAAGCGCACGCTCTGGCGCCGGTTAACCTGATAAAACGCTCGATCTCTCCTACTACTTCAACTTCTTTTAAGCCTGGATGAAGGAATTTACTGATATGCTCAACCGTAGCCTGAGTGATCTGAACCGCTTTTCTGATTTTGGCAATCTCAGAAGCGTCTTTTATCTCCCTTAACTGCTCAACCAACCCATGAGTAGGAACCAGGCTGAATTCGTTTTTACTTAACTGATGCAACCTGGCAAACTCCGCAAAAGCTAAATAGCGCTCCTCAAAACCCACGTTCTTTAAACCCAGTTTACGGCAGGCCTTGGCGATTGCTTTAAATACTGAACCGTTACTTTGCTCAAGGCAAGCGTTATCTTTAAGAAAACCTTTGGCTTCTTCGGTATAACGGGAATCCGTGAAATAAATATTCTTTTCCGCGCAAATCAGCAGATAAGCGTCGCGGCTGATCGACTCAGTTAAATAAGAAATATTTGCCGGTAAGCTAACCAGTAAACCATCAAGTTTATTCTTCTTTAGTTCAGCGCGGATTTTGATTAATCTTAGGTTCATTTTATTTGCAGTAGGTCAAGAAGGGCTTCTAAACCAAGAGTATAGCTCTTGGCGCCGAAACCCATGATTGTGCCCTGGGCTACCGGGCTGATCAGAGATTGATGGCGGAATTCTTCGCGGGAATGTATGTTGGATAAATGCACTTCTACTACTATGATGCCACAGGCAGCGATCGCGTCGCGAATCGCCACGCTGGTATGCGTATAAGCTGCCGGATTGATCAATATGCCGGAGAATTTCTTGCCTGCGGAAGCGCCGATTAAATCAACGATCTGGCCTTCATGGTTAGATTGTTTGATCACCAGGGTAACTTTTCTTTTTTTCGCCACAGCTTTCAGGCTATTGTTGATCTGGACTAAAGTAACCCTGCCGTAAACTGCAGGCTCGCGAACTCCCAACTTATTCAAATTAGGCCCGTGAATGACAAGTATTTTCATAATTGCGCCTGGTCGATTAGCATTATAGGAATGCCGTCTTTAATAGGGTATTTTTTGCCGCATTTAGAACAAACAATCTGGTTATCTTTTAACTGCACATCCGCTTTACAAGCCGGACAAGCTAAAATATCTAAAAGTTCTTTATCAATCATTTTGCCTTTCCCGCGTCCTGTTTAACCAGATACGCGTTGCGTAATTCAAAAAGCAAATTCTCCAATAAACCGGTTTCTTCTTCATTCAGGTTATTGCGCGTCTTTTGCTGAAGCATACCTAAAGTATCAATCAGGAATTTAGCCTGCGTAAGGTCTTCCTCGGTTTTGTTAGTTACCGGGTTAGGTACATGGCCCAAAGCAATCGAAGCCTGCAAAGTAAGCGTGGTGATAAAAAATTTAAAATCCGGTTCAGGCGGAACAAACTTGCCTGCTTCTTTCTGTTCCTGCTTTTCTTTAGAAACCTGCTCTTTCCAACTTTCGTCAACTTTCTTTTTTAATTCTTCCATAGTTTTAATTGATTGTGATGCCAGCGTAACCGACTACGCTTGTCTTGTCATTATTTGCCGAGGCGCTTGTGTCATATTTAACCAAATGCCCTTGCGTCGCGCCTAAAAGTTTTGCTAATTGCAACAAAAGATAAACCGCAGCAATCCCGCACATGGTAATATTCATTTCCTTGACGCAATTGCTTAATTTTTCTTCATCTAACTTTATGATCGCCTCAATTGCCGCTTTGTCTTTTCTTTCCGCGCTTTCCAGCGGTTCGTAATGGGTCATATCAGAACTGGCGACCAAAGTTACTGAACCGGCGCGCCCGCTTTCTTTGATCGCGCAGGCAATATCTGAAGCAATGGTTTTTAAATACTGTTTGTTAGAAGACATTAAAGTTATCGGCACAATCTTAAAATCCGGCCGGAAATACTGCAATAGCGGCAATTCCACTTCCAGGGAATGCTCATATAAATGCGCCAAGTTATCAAGCTCCAGTAATTTAGATTTTCCCAAGAACAGTTTTGCCAATTCTGAATCAATTTTTACATCGCCCAGAGGAGTGCGCCAGGCGCCTTCAGTGATGATGCTGAAATTCGCGCCTTGGCCGGTGTGATTCGGCCCGAACAAAATCACCGTATCTTTTATATTCATTTCGGAAACAGTTTCGCCTGCCACTTTACCGGAATAAACGTATCCTGCGTGCGGCAAAATACAGGCGAGAAAATCTTTTGGCTGTTGTTCTTTTACCAGGCCTTTGATCTGCGCGAGTAGTTTAATTTTTGCTGACTCATAAAACTGTCCGGCAACAACCGGTTTACGAATTTGCATTTGGCGTATTAAAAATTTTAGTTAACTGCTCTCTGCCTTTGATTATCTGCGCTCCTGTTGCAGGCGCGTGCGCTTCAATAACTTTTAAAGTTTCATTTTTTAGATAAGGATTGAGTATCGAAAAATCCAAACCACCCTCGCCCGGAGCAAGGTGGTCGCGGCATGAAGCAATATCATGCAAATGCACGCCTAACAACCTGCCTGCGCCTAACTCTAAAAAATCTTTATGTTTGGCAAAACCCAGATTCTCCATTAATTGCGCGTGGCCCGTATCATGCCAATAAAAAACCTGGGAATTTTTGAATTTTTCCAGGATCACTTTTAATTCATCAAGCAAAGGTATTTCGCGATGATAAAATCTGGTTTCCACGCCTAATGATATATTTTTGCTTTTAGCGTAATCATTGATCTGGCCAAGGCTTTTCAGCGTGTGATCGAGAGAACTTTTAGCTAAATCCTGCCTTTGCTTAAGCATTTGAGATTTAATTTGGATAAATTCCGGAGAATCCTTCTGCCCCTGATCGTAAAGATTAATCAACTGGCGCGTCTGGTCGGCAATTTCCACCCTTCCGCAATGCAGAACCACAGCTTTTGCCCCTAAAGCGTAAGCTGTATCAAGTGTCCTCTTGGTATATTTTATCGCCAGATTACGCTGAAATTCATCTAAAGAGGACATAGAATAACAATCCGGAAGCCCGTTTTCGCGGGAAAACTCGTCAGGAAATGGGCAGTAATTATGCAGGCTGACAATGCGCTCGCCAAATTGGCCGGCTAAA